>NZ_KV811010.1:159684-175056 GCF_001812965.1 Actinomyces sp. HMSC075C01 | reverse complement strand
AGGGCCGAGAGAGCCATGAAAGACCGACGAGACGTTACCCGACCAGAAACACCGAGCAAACGAGACAACACAAGAACTCCTAAGAATATGCAGAGTTTCCTCATCAGAGACGATCATCTCCGACGAGGAAACTCTGGCGCATACAACCAAGAGGCTGTAGGTAAATGATGGACTTACTAGAATTTACCGAGGGCTTCCTTGATCTTGTCGATGATGGTGTCTCCAATACCAGACCCGTTTGCAGCGGTGATTATAAGGCCAATAATCGTTGCCGCAACGATGGCGATTCCGGCGTACTCGACCATTGTCTGGCCGCGCTCTCCATCGCGAAGGTTGATCCAGGCCTGCTGGAGACGAACCTGAAGGCGGAGCAGTGCGTTGTTGTTCATGATGACCTCCATCGCTGAGTGGCATCGTTGTGAATGCCTGATGTATCTGACATTCACTAAGTTAGGAGGCCTCATGCCCCATCGGGTAGGGGCGTACGCCCCGTCCTGCGGCCTACTGAGCAAGGGGCGGCGATAACCAGACGGCGACCGCCTCAGCGCGGCTGTGGACGTGCAGCTTAGGGTAGGAGCTGTTGAGGTAGTTCTTGACCGTACGTTCCGACAGGAACAGATGCTGGGCGATCCTCTGGTTGGACATACCGGTCGCTGCCAGGTCGAGGATCTCAGCCTCCCGTTCCGAGACCCGCGCACGCAAAGGGTTGCTAGAAACGTTATGAGCCGAAGGATTGAGCACGACATCGGCGGCTTCCTTACCGAGCACCAGGCCTCCGTTGCGGCAGGTCTCAATGGCGCCGGCCACCTCATTGATGCCCAACTGACCGTGAACCAAGTAGCCTCGCGCTCCCGTGTCGAGTGCCTGGCGGATAGTGCTGGGGTCTCGATTCGAAGTGAGCATAATGACCGAGGCGTCGGAACTCAGTTCTGGGAGGATGTCAAGTCCGCTGCGCCCCGGAGGCATGGAAACGTCAAGCAGGATGATGTCGGGGCAGTGTGTGTGGTGTGCCTCGAGTGCGGAGAACGCGTCCTCCGCCTCGATGACCTCGTCCACAGCATCGATACGGTCGAGTACCGAGCGGAGTCCGATACGGACAATGGCGTTGTCGTCAACGACCATCACCTTCATACTATCTTCTCCTTGTCGCTAGCGGAATGAAGCGATGTGATGGGGACACGAAGTCGAACACGGGTCCCCGCAGTCGGTTCGGAGGGCGAATCGATACTGAAGGCGCCGTTCAGTGTTTCAGAACGTTCCCTCAACCCTGCCAGTCCGTAATGACCCTCTCGGTAGAGGTCTTTGACATCCTCTCTAAAACCGATGCCGTTATCGCGGACATCGAGGCGGAAGCAGCTGTCGTCGTGGAATATTGAGAGGTCGACCGACGTGGCATGGGCGTGCCTCTCAATATTGGCAAGGATCTCGCCCAGGATGCGCTGAAGCTGCCACATCGCCTCGGTCGAGCAGGGCAAGGGGGTGTCTGAGTCGCCGCGGTTGACAGTGACCGACAGTCCTGTGCGCGCCCCCCACCTGGTGGCTTCCTCGACAAGAGCGCCAATGATGTCCTCGTCGCCCCCGGAACGCAGTCCGTCAAGGACGAGTCGGGCTTCCCTGCTTGCTTCGTCCGCGGCCTCGAGGAGCGTGTGACTGAGTGGAGCGTCTGGGTGGTTCTCAGCACCGAGAGAGCTGTCCAGGGATTCGGCGAGCATGCGAATGCCATGGATGCTCTTGGCGAGCGAGTCGTGCAGATCTCTGGCAATCGTGAGTCTCTCGGCGGTGGCGCGTTCTTCTGCTCGGGCGAATACGGCCTCGGCGGAAAGACGACTGATGTCCGTGAACTGGCTGTTCAATCGGTTCCCGAGCAGGACGCTGAAAAAGATTCCAGCAACCATAGTGGCGGCCACAACTGTGGAAATTGAGGCGTCATGTAACTTAAGGAGCGCGAGCGATAGGGTAGTACCGACGCACCACAATGACGCCCAGAACGCTTGACTTACAAGGCCGATGAGTACCGACGATGCGATAAGATAGGCAAGAGAAAGAGCAAGACCTCCCGGGAATGTTGCAGGAAGAGCGCTGGTGATGACGCAGGTCGTGACCAGATCGGCGCATAAATAAGTCCAGTTATTGACAATGAGGCGAGGATGCCTGTTGAACGCCCTCAAAGTCGCCCAGTTGATGCTTAGTCCCAGGAGGGGGACCGCAACAGCCCCTCTGTCGGTGCTTGATGCAATGATTCCTAGCTCGCAGGCCAGGATGAGGCCAAGCCGTATGTCGCAGATCAGAGCCACTGCGGTAAAAAGGGCGTGGTGGTGAATGAATCTCGATGGGGGTTGCGAGTCTTGTGAATTAATTTCTTGCATTTCATCCGCCAAATAGTTTCGCGAAAGTGTCCCGATTGGCGAAGACCATCCCTCCGAGCATGAGGATCATGGCGCCCGGAACCATGGTGGTCGTGGCGATGAGTGCTACCTTGGGCTGTGCCTTGGCCGCAGCACGACGGACCTGCTGGGCGCGTTCGCGACGAATCTCCTTGACGATTGACGTAAGGGCGTCGCCGATCGGTGTGCCTAATTCTTCGGACTGGAGGAGCGTGGTGACGAAGTTGTCGATATTGTCGGAACGGCAACGTTTCTTGAGGGACGTGAAGGCGTCGCGACGAGAAACTCCGAGTCGCATCTCATGAAGTGTTTTACGCATTTCTTCGGCCACAGGCCCATCGAAATGTTTGCACACTCGTTCCAACGAACTGCGAAATGGCATACCTGAGCATACTGTAATGGCGAGAATGTCCAGGAAGTCGGGTAGGTCGCGGTCGATCGCTGCCTGTCGCTTCTGAACCGCTTGAAACAGCCAGAGGTACATCCAGCCTGAAAATATCGTTCCAAACGCTAGTCCGTAGACAGGGTGGCCTAACAGGGTGAACACTGCTACAAGAAGGATGCTGAGGGAAATGAATCCCGCCTCCCTCTGGATGAATAGGTCGAGGGTGAGGCCTTCTGGATTGCCCGCATTTTTTAAACGCCGATCGAGCTTTTTTAGGTGGAGTGGCCCATAGAGGCGGCGGAGAGACTGCTGCGTCCTGATGCCAAGTGTGTCAATCAGCAGGACAAAGCCGCTTCTTCGTTCGACCTTCTTGTCGTCATGGTCGGCGATTCCAAGCTGGCTAGTGCCGTCATCCTTGATGAGGTGGATTCCGTAGGCTGCAAGGAGCACCACGAATGCCGCTGCAGTGGAGTATATTATTGCGGGCATGCTACACCTCCACCCGGGAGACGATCTTCATGAGTAGGGCTCCGATTCCAAAACAGATGAGTGACGCGAGAAGGATGATTTGACCGATAGGTGATGATGCCATGTCGTCTAAGACTCCCGGTTTCATCGTGTTCATGAGGATGATGGCCACGAGGCCGATGATGGGGACCAGGTAGGCGCTGAAGGCTGAACCAATGATGGCGGTCCGGACTTCGCGGTGCAACTGCTTGCGGTCCTCAAGTGCGAGTGCGATGTCATGCAGTGCACCGGCCAATGCTCCTCCCGCTGTTGACTGAATAATGATCGTACGCACGAGGACATTCAGCTCGCGTGAGGGCATCCGCTGAGCGAGGTCAGAGAGCGTACCGTCCAAGGACCATCCAAGCGCTAGCTGTGATGTGGCCCGGCTGAGCTCGGCTCGTGCCGGATCCGACATCTCTTGCGCCGCCAGAGCGAGGGATCGCTCGATCGACACTCCTGCGGATGTGCCGTTAGATAGTATGCGGGAGACCTCCGGGAGCTGAGCGATGAATCGTTCCACTCGTTGAGTTGTACGGCGACGCAACCATCGGAAGAACACCAAGGGAATGAGTGCTGCCAGGATGCCTCCTGCGATTCGTCCGATCAACGGGCGCGCCAGGAAGAAGGTTGCGGTAATAGCTGTGATGAGAACCAGCTCGGTGATGGCCACATCCCAGCTCAGCCCGGCCCCGGACATCTTGCGCTTCAGTGGTTTACTGAAGGGCAGTCGGCGAATCAAGGCGAGAGTACGGCTCCCCGCCCCCACTCCCTGGGCGATATCCGTGGCTCCGAGGCCTTGTGCGAGCTCGGCCGTGCGCCCCGCATTGGCAGACATGGTGATGAGGGCTGCGCTCCCCATGATGAGGGTGGCCGCACCACTGATGTAGACGAGAAGGACATTGCTCATGATGCCATCTCCTGCACAAGCAGATCTGCCGGGAGCTGTAGACCGTGCTGGCGGACTCTGTCTGCTATAGACGGAGAAACACCATGGAACTCGAAGTTGTCGTGACCTCTCTGGGCGGTGTGGACGTAACGCATCATGAGTGAGGTCATATAGTGCTCGTGGTGTCGTGAGGTCACTGCCTCGATCGTGCGGACTCGCCTCGTGCCGGAGGAGTCGCGTTCCAGCTGGACAATGACATCGATGGCGCCATTGATCTGATCTCTGATGGTCTCCACCGGTAGCGTGACATCAGACATGGAGGACAGTGTCTCCAAGCGGCTCAGTGCGTCGGTCGCGGTGTTGGCGTGCACGGTTGTCAGCGAGCCCTCGTGGCCGGTGTTCATGGCCTGGAGCATGTCGAGCGTCTCTCCGCCGCGGACCTCGCCAACAATGATGCGGTCGGGGCGCATGCGTAGCGAGTTTCTCACCAGATCACGAATTGTCACCTGTCCTGCTCCCTCGGTATTGGCCGGGCGGGCCTCCAGGCGGACCACATGGGGCTGCTGGAGAGACAGCTCGGCCGCGTCCTCGATGGTGATGATTCGCTCTCGATCCGAGATCATTCCCGACAGTGCGTTGAGGAAGGTGGTTTTCCCCGATCCGGTCCCGCCGGAGACGAGAATATTGAACCGAGCGGCTACCAGTGTCCCCAGGAGATCGGCGGCTTCCTGGGGCAGGCTGTTTCTAGCGACGAGATCGGAGAGGCGGAAGGGCTGAGGGAACCGGCGGATGGTAATGGTCGGCCCGTCGAGTGCCAGCGGCGGGATGATGACGTTGACACGCTCTCCGCCGGGAAGACGCGCGTCGACCATGGGGCTGGACTCGTCCACACGGCGGTTGACTGAGGAGACGATGCGGTCAATGAGCTGGTACAGCTCGGCCTCGGACGTGAAACGGGTGGGGACCCGCTCGATCCGTCCGGAGCGCTCAATGTAGACATCCTCCATGCCGTTGACCATGATCTCGGTGACGGAATGATCTGCGATGAGGGGTTCGAGCACTCCCAGCCCGACCGCGTCGTCGATCACTCGTTTGATGAGCCAGGCCCGCTCTCGTGGCGACATGACAGGGCCCTCGAGGGACAGAAGCCGTGAGAGCACCCGCTCCAGACGGGCTCGCTGCTGGGCCAGCTCTAGGCCTGCGACCTCTTCTAGGTCGATCTCCTCCAGCAGCCGGGTTCGGTAAAGGGCTACCAGATCCTCTCGGCTTCCAGCAGTCTGCCGTTTTCCTTCTTGGGGATGGACAACCCGGTCTCGTAGTGCCATGTCAGTCCTCGGGGAAGTAGGCCGTGCGAGTCACGGTGACGTGTTCGCTTGTAATCGAAGGGATGCCGATCGGAACCCGAGCGGTCACCTGGACGCAGTGCCCCGGACCGCAACTATCCGATACGGATTCCAGGCGTACCCAGTCGGGCAGGGCCTGGTGCGCGGCCTGCTCGGGGGAGCGCCCCAGCATCGCCGCGCGAGCGCCGTCTCGGGCGGCTGCGCTGACGGAGGTCACCGTGGAGACGGCGAGGAAGCCCTGAACGAGGAACATGGTGACCAGGACCAGAATCGGCACGAATCCAATGAGCTCAATATCGAGGACGCCTCGCTCATCGTGACGTAGACGGCTGATCAGACACTTCGGGGTTGAGATGACACGGGCCGGGCGGGCGGCTCCGGTTGTGGACATGGTTCTCATCACTTCTCCCAGACGATTCCGGCACTTGCGGAGGTATCCATATCGACAACGGAGAGGACCGGAAGCGTGACGGTCACCCTGTCCGCTCCGGAGCGTGTCACCTTGGTGCGTGCGGCGTAGCTGCTGGGCAGGCGACTAGTGACTTCCTGCTGCACCTGACCGGGGCTCTTCCCGACGCCATAGGCATGAGCCGCCTCGTTGGCGGCATGCGTGGCGTACATGTACGAGACTCCGAGGCTCAGTGCCTGGATGCACATCAGAATCACGGCAGTGGCCAGGGCGAAGACCACGGGGAACTCCACCGTGATCTGGCCCCTTTCCGAGCGGCGGCGCCTGCGTCCTCGTCGCGAGGCCTTGGTCGAGCCCTCCGCCGCACTGCGATCAGGAGCGCCGCCAGGACTCGGCGCTGTTCCGGTCGTGATGGCTCCGGCGATGGACTGTGCGGCCTTAGCCATGGCGGGAACCCTCGACGTCAGCAACGTGTTGGAGTTGACGGCCATCTCGATCTGAGTCGTCAGATCGGGAATGCTGGCGGCCAGCGCCACCCCCGTCATCTTCGCCGCGGTGGCCGGCTGGATCTCGCGTTGCCGGCTGGTCAGGTTGACCACCAGCCCGAAGGGGCGCCCACGGGCGATATCGAGGCGGTCGAGCGCATCGCTCAGCCTGCGCACCGAGCGCAGTGCCGGAGCATCGGGGGTTGCGACGATGAGGGCTCGGTCGGCGGAGTCGAGACCCATGGCCAGAACGTCGTCAAGGCGGTTGCCGCAGTCCAGGACCACGTGGTCGAACTGGTAACGCAGCATGGTGAGGATCTGCCGCGTGGCCGACTCCGTCAACAGTTCACCGGTCTCGCCCTGCTCCGGAGCGGGCAGAAGCGCGATCCCGCCGGGCAGGGGGTACAGGATCTCGGAGATCTCTCGGGCGCTGACCTCCGCTGCGATGTCGGCCAGGTCGGCGATGGAGCGGCGCACCGAAATGCCGGTCATGGCGGCGAGGTCACCACCGCGAACATCGAGATCCACCAGGCAGGTGCGAGCTCCCTGAGCAAGCTGGGCGGCAGCCATGAGTGCGACCGTCGAGGTGCCCACGCCGCCCTTGGCGCCGACGACGGCGGTGATCGTGCCTTGACGGCGAGCGGTGATCTCCTGCCGGCTCGAGGCCTCGCTGCGCACCGCGCGCGACCACGCCAGGACCGGGAGCAGGCGGTTCGTGATCTCCTCGAGCGACAAGGGCAGCCCCAGCACGGTCCGAGCTCCGGCGTCCATCGCCGCCACAACGTCTTCGGAGGTGCGGGTCCGGCTCAGCAGAACAACGGGAATGAGCGGGAGGGATCGGGAGAGCTGTTGAACGGTGGGCAGGGCGATATGCCCCTCCAGCGCCTCATCGACCAGAATGCACGACGTGACGTCCGGTTCCAGAAGCTCTCTGAGCTTCTCAGGCGAGGCGACAGTACGGACCTCACCAAGCCCCTCCGCCTCGGCCATCGCCGCCAGTACCTGCTGACGGGTCTCCTCATGATCGGTGACTAGGTACTGCATCAGTTCGCTCCTTGGGCAGGTGCTCCGGGATTGGCGGAGTACTCGGGGGTCTGGGCGCTCCCCTGGTCGCCGTCGCGGCGCAGAAGGAGGCGCACCTTCTTCGAGAAGCTCTCGGCATAGGCGAGCTTGAGCGACTGCTCAGGCGTGAGTGAGAAGGTCACGGGGACGCTGTCCTTCTCCTCGGAGAAGTTCCCGTTCTCGTCCTTGTCCTGCACCTTCGTGGTCACACCGACCTCGGTGATGAGCGCGTTCTGGATGATGATCTGGGCCTTCTGCCCCTTGGTGTTGGGGTCCTCCACCGTGGAGACGACGTCGACTCGGGAGCCCGGGGTGACCTTGCCGGCGACGCCGGTCTCGGCGTCGATCATGATCGACACCTCTCGATACCCCTCCGCCAGCTGTGGTGGGTCCTGAAGCATGCTGGTCTGCAGCACCGCCCCCTTGTTGTAGGTGGACGCCGCCACCTTGCCCTTGAGTTCATTGACGTCATGGACGGCGTCGTCGGGAACCCACCGCTTGGGAACCTGCTCGGTCACGACGTCGGCCGCAGTGACCTCCTTGAGCTCGGTCACCTGCTGGGACAGCTTGAGGACGGTTGTCATGGGGCCGACCTGCGAGGAGATGGACTGGACGTAGCTGAACATGGCCACGAAGGTGACCACTGCTCCAAGGACGGTGACGAGGATGAGCAGAACACCTCGACGTTGACGCGGATTCATGAGGACTCCTTGACTGGGTGGGGTGCGGAAGCGCGGGGCGCCGGCGCGGGCACGTTGGGCCACGTGCCGCACAGGAGACATCCCTGTGGGACGGCTAGCTGACCGCAGTAGGGGCAGAAGGTCCGGGTGAGGGGCGCAAGCGCCTGCGAGACAAGAGGGCCGGGGTCGGTGATGAGCACGGTCATTTCCGCCCAGGACTTGGCCGGCCAGGTGCGAGACATGGGGAGCAGGGGTTCTCGGTGGAGCCCCAGGGAGGGCAGGCCGCCTGTGACTCGGTTCTGCTCGTCGTCCGCTGCCCAGATCGCAAGGCTGCCCTGAGGCGGCTTGTTCCAGACCACGTCCTTGACCTTGGTGACGCTGCTTCGCGCCTCCCCCAGGTCGAGGGTGAAGCAGGAGCCCGGCAGCATCGACTGCAGGTGCTGCCCGATGGTGGGCGAAGGGCTGGTGAGCCTGCTGACCGAGCTGAGAGCGACCCTCGTGCGTAATGCGGGCTGCAAAGCGTCAACCACTGTCTGTGCCTGACCATAGGCCCGGGGGTGAAGCTGCATCAGGCAGTAGGCCAGGGCGCGGAATCGCGTCTCGGGCTCATTGAGAGCCAGGATGCCGAGGTCCTTGCGCTTGAGGATCCCCCGAACCATACGGGCGGCGTGCTCCTCCTCCCCGGTGCGGCACAGCAGCAGGGCCGGTCCCTGACCGAATTGCTGGAGGACGGTGACGGCCTGACCCATGTCCCAGTCCTTAGTGGCGTCCGGGTGGGGCCGGGAGGCGGTGAGTACAAGCATGAGAGGCCTTACGGTGTCGTGGCTCTGCAGGAGGCGGAGTCGATAGGTACGGGTGGGTGGAGGGGGAGGCGGGGCGGTCCTGAGCGGGGATGGCCGATGAGCCCAAAAGTTACGAAAGGTAATGATCAGGTGACGCGACTTGAAGGTATCATGAAGTATTACGTATGACTCTGTGTAGTTTTCCCCATAAGATGTGATGGCGTTCGTCGTGTCAGACGATCGCCAGCGGCCAGGTGAGCAGGGCCCCGGCGATGAGGTAGGGGCCGTAGGCCATGGGGTCCTTGCGTGACGCTCGGCGGGTGATGAGCAGGAACAGTGCGCCGATCCCACCCAGGAAGACCCCGGCGCACAGTCCGAAGACGAGCAGCCAGGGGTTGAGCCATCCCAGCCAGAGGCCGATCACCGCGCCGAGCTTGACGTCTCCCAGCCCCAGGCCGGTGCGGAAGTACGCCAGGGCCAGGCTGATGCCGCCCACCGCCAGCGCGCAGAGCGCTGCGGTGAGGGCGGTGTGAGCCCTGTCGGGATCCAGAACGACGGCGACCACGCCGCATACGGCCAGCCAGGCGGCCGTGGCGCCCAGCAGGCGGTTGGGGAGGAGGTGCGCCACGGCGTCGACGCTTCCGGCGCATCCGAGCAGTGCGTACACGGGGATGGCAGTGAGCGTTGCGGTGGTGGCGCCTATTCGGTTCCCCCACCAGGCGCAGATGAGGCATAGGGGCAGGGCCAGCAGTCCCTGGGGTACTGCGTTGAGGAGACCGGGGTGCTTCAGTGTCGGGTGCTCGGGTGAAGGGGGAGGAGTGGAGGGGGCCCGTGAAGGTGCCTGGGCGCTGTCTCGGGGGTCGCTCGTCATGCCGTCCGCTGGGTGTCTCGGGGTGTCCGTCGCGCCGTGGGCGCCGGCATCGGTCGTGTTCGCGTCGTTGAAGGGCTCTCGCACGTAGCGCCGCGTCCACGCGGAGACCGGACCGGCGATGAGTGCGACGGAGCCGAGTGCCGCGGCGCCGAGTAACCAGGGTTGGAGGGACATGAGGGAGCCTTTCAGTGAATCGGGCGGAGAATGTTGTTCTGGTGTCCTTCTGAGCCGGGGTTCGATGGCGGGGGCGGTTCAGGAGGGGATGTGGCCAGGACGCTCCCCTTGTGGATTCCCAGGCGAGAGGCGTCTCCCCGTCGCATTTCGACGACGGCCCTCGCAAGCGGCCGGGGCATTCCCATCCGGTTCGGAGGCATCGTCGTCACTGCGACGACCCTCCCTCGGCGTCCCACGTAGACGACGTCGATCGTGTGGCGCATGCGGAAGCAGTGCACCCAGTTGCAGCGAGTGATCCACAGGGCGCCGTCGATCGAGTCGGTGCCGAGCAGGCCGATGTTGCGCTCGCGCCGGGTGTGTGCGCTCCACAGCGCCAGTCCGGTGTCTCGCCCGTCCACGGTGAGGTGGGGGAGGTCGTCGACCGGGGCGGTGGACCAGATGGGTGTCATCGTGCTCATGTTCAGTGATGGTAGGAGGGATGATTTGAGTACTGTGAGGGGGTGTTCGCCCCATCGTTGACGGGAGAAACAGGCGGTACGGTTCATAGATGGCGTGTCCAGTACCACGCCTTCACCTCGCCCTCCGCCCTGGCGCCCTGGCGCGGCGAACGGGTAGCCTGGCCCGCGGTGCCCGCAGACGGGTCACCGCATCTCCATTCCGTTCCCAGCGACGTCGGATTCGCTCAGGCCACAGGCCGGCTCGAATCAGGCGCGACATCGTGACGCGGGTCTGCCGCGGCGGGAACCGACGGGCCCCTGACTGCGGGGCTCCGGACGTCGTCATCGGGCCCGCCCCGATCCCGGCGGGCCGGCCCTCTCCGCGGTGGCGTGCGCCGTCGAGCCACCAATGGGGGAGCGGCCCGGCACGCAGGCAGCAGCCAGATACAGACTCACGTCCCCATGGAGAATCAGTAGTGCCTACCATTCAGCAGCTGGTCCGCAAGGGCCGCTCGACGAAGCGCTCCGCGTCCAAGACGCCGGCGCTCAAGGCAAGTCCGCAGCGCCGTGGCGTGTGCACCCGCGTGTACACCACGACCCCCAAGAAGCCGAACTCCGCCCTCCGTAAGGTCGCCCGTGTGCGCCTGTCCACCGGCATCGAGGTCACGGCCTACATCCCCGGTGAGGGCCACAACCTCCAGGAGCACTCCATCGTGCTCGTGCGCGGTGGTCGTGTGAAGGACCTTCCCGGTGTCCGCTACCACATCGTGCGCGGCGCCCTCGACACCCAGGGTGTCAAGGGCCGCCAGCAGGCACGTTCCAAGTACGGCGCCAAGAAGGAGAAGAAGTAATGCCTCGTAAGGGTCCCGCACCCAAGCGCCCGCTCGTCGTCGACCCCGTCTACGGCTCGCCGGTCGTCACCCAGCTCGTCAACCGCGTCCTGCTGGACGGCAAGAAGTCCACCGCCGAGCGGATCGTCTACGGCGCCCTGGAGGGCGTGCGCTCCAAGACGGACCAGGACCCGGTCTCGGTCCTCAAGCGCGCTCTGGACAACATCCGCCCCGCCCTGGAGGTTCGCTCCCGTCGCGTCGGTGGCGCCACCTACCAGGTGCCCGTCGAGGTCCGCCCCGGCCGCGCCACCACCCTGGCGCTGCGCTGGCTCGTGGACTTCTCCCGCCAGCGCCGCGAGAACACCATGACCGAGCGTCTCATGAACGAGATTCTCGACGCCTCCAACGGCCTGGGCGCCGCGGTCAAGCGCCGCGAGGACATGCACCGCATGGCCGAGTCCAACAAGGCCTTCGCCCACTACCGCTGGTAGTGCCGGAATCAGCTCCGTACCCCACACGAACGAAGGACACCACCAGTGGCACTTGACGTGCTGACAGACCTCACCAAGGTCCGCAACATCGGCATCATGGCCCACATCGATGCCGGTAAGACCACCGTGACAGAGCGCATCCTGTTCTACACGGGCATCAACTACAAGATCGGCGAGACGCACGACGGCGCCTCGACGATGGACTGGATGGAGCAGGAGCAGGAGCGCGGTATCACCATCACCTCCGCGGCCACCACCTGCTTCTGGAAGAACAACCAGATCAACATCATCGACACCCCCGGACACGTGGACTTCACGGTCGAGGTCGAGCGCTCCCTGCGCGTGCTCGACGGCGCCGTCGCGGTCTTCGACGGCAAGGAGGGTGTGGAGCCGCAGTCGGAGACGGTGTGGCGTCAGGCGGACAAGTACAACGTCCCGCGCATCTGCTACATCAACAAGATGGACAAGCTGGGCGCCGACTTCGACTTCTCCGTCCAGACCATCCGCGACCGTCTCCACGCCACCCCGATCGTCCTCAACTTCCCGATCGGCGCCGAGAACGAGTTCTCCGGCCTCGTCGACGTCCTGGAGATGCGGGCCATCCGCTTCCCCGAGAAGGACGCCGACGGCAAGGAGACTCGCGGCTCGATCGTCGAGTACGAGGAGATCCCCTCCGAGCTGGTCGCCAAGGCCGAGGAGCTGCGCGCCCAGCTGATCGAGACGGTCGCCGAGGCCGACGACGCCCTCATGGAGAAGTACCTCGAGGGCGAGGAGCTCAGCATCGCCGAGCTCAAGTCCGGTATCCGCAAGCTCACCGTGGCCGGTGAGGCCTTCCCGGTCCTGGCCGGGTCCGCCTTCAAGAACAAGGGCATCCAGCCCGTGCTCGACGCCGTCCTGGACTACCTGCCCTCCCCGCTCGACGTCCCCGACGTCGAGGGCCACGCCGTCGGCAACGAGGAGGAGGTGCTCACCCGTCCGGCCGACGAGAAGGCTCCCTTCTCCGCCCTGGCCTTCAAGGTGGCCACCCACCCCTTCTACGGCAAGCTCGTCTACGTGCGCGTCTACTCCGGCAAGGTCTCCCAGGGCGAGATGGTCCTCAACGCCACCAAGGGCAAGAAGGAGCGCATCGGAAAGCTCTTCCAGATGCACTCCAACAAGGAGAACCCGGTGGAGGAGGCCCACGCCGGCCACATCTACGCCTTCATCGGCCTCAAGGACGTCACCACCGGTGACACCCTGTGCGCCCAGGGCTCCCCGATCGTCCTGGAGTCCATGACCTTCCCGGACCCGGTCATCCACGTGGCCATCGAGCCCAAGACCAAGGGCGACCAGGAGAAGCTGGGTGTGGCCATCCAGAAGCTCTCCGAGGAGGACCCCACCTTCACCGTCTCCCTCGACGACGAGACCGGCCAGACCGTCATCGGCGGTATGGGCGAGCTCCACCTGGACGTGTTCGTGGACCGCATGCGCCGAGAGTTCAAGGTCGAGGCCAACGTGGGCGCCCCGCAGGTCGCCTACCGCGAGACCATCCGCAAGAAGGTGGACAAGGTCGAGTACACCCACAAGAAGCAGACGGGTGGCTCCGGCCAGTTCGCCAAGGTGCAGATGAGCTTCGAGCCCCTCGCGGCCGACGAGGCCGCCGAGACCGCCGACGGCGAGAAGGCGCACTACGAGTTCGCCAACGCCGTCACCGGTGGCCGCGTGCCCCGCGAGTACATCCCCAGCGTGGACGCCGGGGTCCAGGACGCCATGCTCACCGGTGTCCTGGCCGGCTACCCGATGGTGGACATCAAGGCGACCCTCATCGACGGCGCCTATCACGAGGTCGACTCCTCCGAGATGGCCTTCAAGATCGCCGGCTCCATGGCGTTCAAGGAAGGCGCCAAGAAGGCCTCGCCGGTCCTCCTCGAGCCCGTCATGGCCGTCGAGGTCCGTACTCCCGAGGAGTACATGGGCGACGTCATCGGTGACCTCAACTCCCGTCGCGGCATGATCGCCTCGATGGAGGACGCCGTCGGCGTCAAGGTCATCCGCGCCAACGTGCCCCTGTCGGAGATGTTCGGCTACGTCGGTGACCTGCGCTCCAAGACGCAGGGACGCGCCGTGTACTCCATGACCTTCGACTCGTACGCCGAGGTTCCCAAGAACGTCGCCGACGAGATCATCGCCAAGGTCAAGGGCGCCTGACGTCCTGCCACCGGGGTCCGTGCCGGCTGCACACAACCGTGGCGGACCCCGGCCCGGCGGCGCCCCTCGGGTGCCGACCGGGACCCAGTTCAGTAAGATTTCCAACATCCACCAGTAGAGACTCTCGACGCCCGGGCGGCTAGCATGTGTGCTAGTCGAATCCCGACGAAGAGAACTACCCGAGTCCCAGGAGGACACCAGTGGCCAAGGCCAAGTTCGAGCGGACCAAGCCGCACGTCAACATCGGAACGATCGGTCACGTCGACCACGGTAAGACGACGCTGACCGCTGCGATCTCCAAGGTTCTGCACGACGAGTACCCCGAGCTGAACCCCTTCACCCCCTTCGACGAGATCGACAAGGCTCCTGAGGAGCGTCAGCGCGGTATCACCATCAACATCGCGCACGTCGAGTACGAGACCGCCAAGCGTCACTACGCGCACGTCGACGCCCCCGGGCACGCCGACTACATCAAGAATATGATCACCGGTGCCGCCCAGATGGATGGCGCGATCCTCGTGGTCGCCGCCACCGACGGCCCGATGGCTCAGACCCGCGAGCACGTCCTGCTCGCCCGCCAGGTGGGCGTCCCCGCCCTCCTCGTGGCCCTCAACAAGTCCGACATGGTGGACGACGAGGAGCTCCTCGACCTGGTTGAGATGGAGGTGCGCGAGCTGCTGTCCTCCCAGGACTACGACGGCGACGAGGCTCCCGTCATCCGCGTCTCCGCTCTCAAGGCCCTCGAGGGCGACGCCGAGTGGGCCGGCAAGATCAAGGAGCTCATGGACGCGGTGGACGAGTACATCCCCACCCCTGAGCGTGACATGGACAAGCCCTTCCTCATGCCCATCGAGGACGTCTTCACCATCACCGGTCGCGGCACCGTCGTCACCGGTCGTGTGGAGCGCGGCAAGCTCCCGATCAACTCCGAGGTCGAGATCCTCGGTATCCGCGAGGCCCAGAAGACCACGGTCACCGGTATCGAGATGTTCCACAAGCAGATGGACGAGGCCTGGGCCGGCGAGAACTGCGGTCTGCTCCTGCGCGGCACCCGTCGCGAGGACGTCGAGCGCGGTCAGGTCGTCTGCAAGCCCGGCTCCATCACCCCGCACACCGAGTTCGAGGGCCACGTCTACATCCTCACCAAGGACGAGGGCGGCCGCCACAACCCCTTCTACTCGAACTACCGTCCGCAGTTCTACTTCCGTACCACGGACGTCACCGGTGTCATCACCCTCCCCGAGGGCACCGAGATGGTCATGCCCGGCGACACCACTGAGATGACCGTCGAGCTCATCCAGCCCATCGCCATGGAGGAGGGCCTCGGCTTCGCCATCCGTGAGGGTGGCCGTACCGTCGGCTCCGGCCGCGTCACCAAGGTCATCAAGTGACCCGCTGACGCCCCGCGCCTCCGCGTAGCACAGACCTCCCCGGTCAGAGCAGCCGCTCTGACCGG
>NZ_KV811010.1:140375-159584 GCF_001812965.1 Actinomyces sp. HMSC075C01 | reverse complement strand
TCCCCGGTCAGAGCAGCCGCTCTGACCGGGGAGGTCTTTTTTGTGTTCCACCATGGGCAATGGCGCGGCCTACCGCGAATATGAATAGAAATGTGAATGACACTATTTCCTAGTTTTTGTGATACCAGCGTAATGAATGGTGTCGCAATGCTATAACGGACGATTTCAGATCCATCACCGATCCCGTATTGCCCGATTTCGTCAACTAGGTTATCCACTGTCACCAGGCACTTGGATGTCGACGCCCATTTGCGGGCGAGCCCAGTGCCGTTGAGTTCTCATGAAGTGGAGTGTTTCCTTTGCTGCGTCGTCGTGCCATCCTGCCTCGCCTGCGTAAGCTCGTCGCCGGCGCTGCGGCACTCACCTGCGTCGCAGCGGCGCTCGTGGGCACTGAGCAGCCTTCTGCCGGGGCGGCCCCGAGGGGGCTTCCAGCCGATGCGCTTCCGGCGGTCTTCGCCCAGGGCGGTACCAGCTGGTACCGGGATACCATCCAGTGGCTCCAGTGGGCGGACTATGACAGCAACTTCGCCGGCCAAACCAAGCCGAATGTCCCCGTGCTCGACTACGGGCAGCGCAAGACCTTCACCAACTACCGCGACATGGGGGAGGCCGGCTATCTAGTCACCACCTGCAACCTGTCCAATCTCAAGCACATTGGCCATCAGAAGGGGTTTCCTGACGATCTTGCTCGTGGCCCGCTGGTCGCCACCATTCCCGGTACCTGGGCCGGCGACATCCTCGACAACCTCTACAACATCGGGGGCGCCGGGGGGTGGAGCGACGGCAGCTCGGAGTGGCACAGTGGTCTGACGTACCCGAAGGACTACGTCAACCACAACCAGATGGTCATTGGGCTGGCCAACGGCTACGCCTACAACGGGGACAAGACCTGGGACGGCAAGGACAAGAACGACCGCCGGGCGGACCGCACCCCCACGGGCGGATACTCGCGCATCAGCTTCGACGTCTCCTGCTCGGCGACCCTCCAGGCCCCCGACGGCAGCTCCACGCCGGTGGGCCTCAACGGCCTGGTCTTCGCCGACGCCGAGGCCTCCAACCCCGGGAGCACCAATGAGCCCTTCGACGGCGAGTGGATCCAGGCCCAGGTCCCCAACAACCAGCGAGTCACCTGGCGTCTCCTCGACGGCGGGCGCTCCAACAACTGCACCGACACGAGAGGAGGCACCGGGCGGCCGGTCACTACCCGCGCGACCCTGTCCAACGGGAACCGCACCCTGCGGTTGGACAACACGGCGCAGGAGTGCGTCTACCAGAACGGTGGAGGCTACTCCAAGCCCAACGGCGTCGGCGGGCCCGCGGTGTCCATGTTCATGGAAGGGGCGACTAGCGCCACCATCACCATGCAAGGATCCGGTTACTCCGCCGTCGCCCTGGGGCTGGTCCTGGCCACCGACTTCGGGGATGCCCCCGCTTCCTACGGCAGCGCCTCTGCTCTCCTGCAGCCCAAGTGGGACGGCGGTGAGGTCACGAGCCGCAACGGCTACGACCTCTTCGGCGGCCGTCTCATCAACACCACCCGCATGTACGCCTCCGGACCCTACCTGGGCTCCTTGATCGACGCCGAGTCCCAGCAGCATTTCAGCGACGGGGCCGACGGCGATGACAACGACGGCTGGTACGGCAACGACGAGGACGGTGTCACCATCCCCGCCGCAGGCATCGAAACCGCTCCGGGCCAGAACGTCACCCTCAACGCCCGTTGCAACGGAGGGGGAGCAGTCGCCGGCTGGATCGACTGGAACCACAACGGTGTGTTCGATCCCGCTGAGAAGAGCGCCCAGGTGACGTGTGACGGCAGGTCGAATGCCACGTTGAGATGGACCGTGCCCGAGGACGTCGTACGCAGCATCGACGGGGAAACCGGATCCCAGCCCCACACCTACCTGCGGGTGCGGACGGCTAAGGCAGGTGTCGACCTCAAACCCACCGGCAGCACGATGGACGGTGAGGTTGAGGACTACCGGCTCGCCGTTCGCGTCCCCACCATCCAGCTCGTCAAGAACGTCCAGGCCCCCTACACCGGGCAGGTCAAGGCCCTCGGGGCCGACCAGTGGACCCTCAAGGCCCAGCAGGGCAACGGCGGCGCCGCATCCCTGCAGGTGACCGGCACCGTCGACACCGGGATCAAGGTCACGCGTCCAGGACAGTACGGGCTCAGCGAGTCCTCCACGAATCCCCAGGCGCCAGGGTACGAGGCGAGCGCATGGCGCTGTTCTCAAACCCCCGGCACGGTCGGTAACTGGGGCGGCTCGAGCCTGTCCGGATCCACTATCCGGGTGAGGGGAACCGATCGCATCACCTGCTCGGTCACCAACACGACCAAGCCCGGGGCGCTGTCCTGGACCAAGGTCGATCAGGACGGCAAGACGCCCCTGGGCGGCACCGCGTGGACGCTCACCGGTCCCGGCGTCCCCGCCGGCACCGTCGTCGAGGACTGCCAGGCGGCCGGCTGCCGCACCGGCGCCTACAAGGACACCAACCCGGCTCCCGGCGTCTTCGACGTCACCGGGCTGCCGTGGGGGAGCTACTCCATCACCGAGAAGACCACTCCCAGCGGCTACCAGCGTCTGGAGAAGACTCTGGCCTTCGACGACGTCTCCGGCGCCAACCTCAAAGCCGGCTTGAAGGACACCACGGGCGTCGCCAAGGGCGCCGTGACCAATCAGCGTCTGACCGGATCGGTGTCCTGGAAGAAGCAGGACACGAGCGGGCACGCCCTTGGCGGCTCGGAGTGGACGCTCAGCGGCCCCGGAGTCCCGGCCGGGACCACCGTCACCGACTGTGTCATCACCGGTGGCAGAGGACGGTGCCCGGGCGGCCCCTACGCCGACACGGACCCCGCCGCCGGTTCCTTCACCGTGACCGGTCTGCCCTGGGACACGCGTTCCTACTCCCTGGTGGAAAAGAGGGCTCCCGCGGGCTACCGGCTGGACACGACGAGCCGCAGCTTCGCCATCAAACCCAATGCCCTCCAGTACTCCTTCTCGAAGGCCTTCACCAACGAGAAGGCGACCACCCCCCGCCTGCCTTTGACGGGTGGGCGTGGTGCGCACATCTTCCTGATCGCGGGCGCGGTCGTCTCCGCTGTCGCGATCTCCACCGGACTCCTAAGGAGGCGCCGTCACCGCAACCTGGACTGATTCGTCCGCCGACCCGTGCATGAAAGGTCGGAGGCGCCGGTGACGCCGTCAGGCAAGACGGAGTCGTCCACCGGAGAAGCACTCCCTATCCACATCCCACCTCTGCCACGCGTTCGCATCTCCCCGCGGCGCACAGTGAAAGGAATCCCAACCCATGAAGTACAACGCCAGCACGTTGGGGCGTCGGGCTGCTGCCGCAGCCGGTGTCCTCACTCTGGCCGTGCTCGGTCTGGCCCCCATGGCTCAGGCTGAGGACGCCAACTACGGAAACATCAAGGAGAACGCTCAGGGCTCCTTGGTCATTCACAAGCACCTCACCGGGGACGGTAACCCCATTGGCACCGTCGACGGCGGTGGTACTGCCGGTGGTACTGCTGGAGCCGCAGTCGCGGGTGTTCAGTTCACTGCCTACCCGATCACTGGGATCAACCTCAAGGATCCCGCGGGCTGGAACAAGGTCAGTGCCTTGTCGGCGTCCGGAGCGATTCCGGACAGCGCCTGCGCAGACCCGGCCAACCCCAAGCTGGATGGCTACGGTTTCGAGGCGGGGATGGCGTCGCCGGATACGGACACCTCCGGTGTGGCAACCATCAGCGGTATGCCGGTCAAGGCCTACCTCGTGTGTGAGACCAAGACCCCCAGCAACATCGTTCAGAAGGCCAAGCCCTTCGTTGTCACCGTTCCCACCCCGAACACCGCTGCGGGCCAGGAGGGTAACTGGGTCTACGACGTTCACGTCTACCCCAAGAACGAGAAGGTCGAGGTCACCAAGACCATCCAGGACCAGAAGGTTAACGGCTACGCCGTGGGTTCCAAGGTCCGCTTCCCGGTCACCTCGACCCTGCCGAAGCTGGACGCCAAGTCCTACTACAAGTACTTCCAGCTCAGGGACACCATGGACGAGCACCTGACCGAGGTGACCGCCACGGACATCACGCTTGATGGAGCTAAGATGGACCCCGGTGACTACAAGGTGGTCACCAGCGATCAGACCGTGACGGTGACTTTCACCAAGGTCGGTCTGGGCAAGCTCAAGGAGGCTGCGGGTAAGCCCGTCCAGGCCGTCTTCGAGGGTAAGGTCGCCTCCGTCAGTAACAACGGTGACATCACCAACAAGGCTCAGCTGATCTCTGACACCACCTACGCCGAGCAGCCTCCGAATCCTGAGGAGCCGCCGACGACTCCCGATAACCCGCCGACGACCGAGACGGTGACCACCTACTGGGGCAACCTGACGATCAAGAAGGTCGACAGCCACGACACGGCTGGCAACAAGGCGGGCCTCAAGGGCGCTGAGTTCCAGCTGTACAAGGCCAAGGACGCCTACGCCGGCACCTGCTCCAAGGACAAGGAGGGGGACGCGATCGCCGTGAACGGCGAGACCACCCTCACCACCGACGACACTGGTGCCATCAATATCCAGGGTCTGTTCGTCTCTGACTCCATTGACGAAGCGGGCCGCGACAACAAGGTCAACGCCACTGAGCGCTGCTACGTCCTGGTGGAGACCAAGGCGCCCGCAGGCTTCGTCCTGCCCTCGGGTGACGACGCCGTGACCGCCGTCCAGGTCAAGGCCGGTACCGTGACCACGGACGACGTCACCGTTGAGAACACCAAGCAGTCGGTCCCAGGCCTGCCCCTGACCGGTGCCAACGGCATGCTCATCCTGACCGCCTCCGGCGCGTCCCTGCTGATGATCGCCGTCGGCTCCGTCCTGGTGGCCCGCTACCGCGAGCGCAAGCACAGCGCGAACCTCGCTGCCTGATGACAACCGCTGTCGGCCGGGGCCCACGGGCCCCGGCCGACAGCCACAACCGCAAGAGCCTCGCCTCAACCGCGTCGTGACCGGGTTCTGAGCCTGTCTCGATCGTGAGGTCGTGGCCTGAGCGGAAGCGGTGCAGGCACTCGGCGGACCTCGTTCCGTCGAGCGCCTGCACCGTCATGTGCGACCCCGCACCATCCCCATCCCGTCCACCCGACCCTGGAAGCGCACGAGGCCCCATGATCTCCCGCAAAGCACGCACACCCCGCACCGCCCGGACTGCGCGAACACGCGCCTCGAGCCTCCAGAAGCACCGTCGTCCCCGTACCTGGCGCCTGTCGGTCTCCGCGCTCATCACCGCCATCATGGCGATCGTCGGCATGGGGCTGCTGACCTATCCGACGGCGGCCTCCTGGATCTCCCAGTACAACCAGTCGAAGGTGACTGCCGACTACTCCGCCCAGGTCGATGGGGCCCGTCCCGACGCCAAGACCCAGATCGAGCAGGCTCACGCATACAACGACGCCCTGTCTGCCGGAGCGGTCCTGGAGGCCAACAACCACGTCCCCACCGGCGCCGGCTCCAGCAAGGACAGCTCCCTGAGGTACGCCAACATCCTCAAGGCCAACAACGAGGGCCTCATGGCCCGGCTCAAGATTCCCTCCATCTCCCTGGACCTGCCCGTCTACCACGGCACGGCCGACGACACCCTGCTCAAGGGCCTGGGGCACCTGGAGGGCACCTCACTTCCGGTCGGGGGAAAGGGGACCCGCTCGGTCATCACCGGGCACCGCGGCCTGGCCGAGGCCACCATGTTCACCAACCTGGACAAGGTCAAGACCGGTGACAGTCTCATCGTCGAGGTCTTCGGGGAGGTCCTCACCTACCGGGTCACCAGCACCAAAGTCGTCGAGCCTGAGGAGACCGAGGCCCTGCGCGCCGAGGAGGGCAAGGACCTGCTCACCCTGGTGACCTGCACGCCCCTGGGCATCAACACCCACCGCATCCTGCTGACCGGCGAGCGCATCTACCCGACCCCGGCAAAGGACCTTGCGGCGGCGGGCAAGCGCCCTGACGTTCCCCACTTCCCCTGGTGGGCCGTGGGTCTGGCGGCGGGGCTCATCGTCGTCGGGCTGTACCTGTGGCGCTCGGGCTACGCGGCGGCGAGGGTCAAGGAGCGGGGCCTGGCCAGGGCCCGTGAGGCGGAGCAGGAGCCGCGTCCCCAGACCTGGGCGGAGCAGATGCGGATCTGGATGGACGACGACGCCGGTGTCGAGCCTCAACGGTGGTTCACTGATCTGCCGGTCCCGCCCCAGCCCTCCGAGATGGAGAACCTGGCGTTACTGGAGGAGATCGCGTCCCTGTCGGCGCCGTCTGCTCGATGGGATGATGAGGAGCTCATCGACACCGCCGAGATCCCGGTGCTGGACGCGACACGCCCGAGCGCGGGGGCCAGTGGGCGGACTCACAGGCTCTAGGACCCATCCTGGGTTTCGCTGCCCGGGCGAGCCCTGATAACGTAATCCGGCCGGCCAAGGGTGTGCGCCTGTGTGCCCCTGGTTGTGCCGCCCCGGGACTTCCCGGGATTCATTCTGACGGACCCGTTCCTCCTGAACGGGTTTCCGTGTGTCCAGACCGGTTCACCGCCTTCTCTGACGGGAACGGCGCGCGTCCTGAAGCGACACGCCCGAGCGCGTGGACCGGCCAGAAGCAAGTACAAGAGAGGTTAGGCGCCATGGCGGGACAGAAGATCCGCATCCGGCTCAAGTCCTACGACCACGAGGTCATTGACTCCTCGGCGCGCAAGATCGTCGACGTCGTGACCCGCGCTGGTGCGACGGTCGTGGGCCCGGTGCCGCTGCCGACCGAGAAGAACGTGTTCTGCGTGATCCGGTCGCCGCACAAGTACAAGGACAGCCGCGAGCACTTCGAGATGCGCACGCACAAGCGGCTGATCGACATCGTCGACCCGACGCCCAAGGCCGTCGACTCGCTCATGCGTCTCGACCTGCCCGCTGACGTCAACATCGAGATCAAGCTCTGAGGACTGCCATGACAACGCTTAACACGCCGGCTGCCGCCGCGCCTGCCAAGGCGCTGCTCGGCACCAAGCTCGGCATGACGCAGATCTGGGACGAGAACGGGGTCCTGCGCCCCGTGACCGTCGTCCGGGTCGACACCAACGTCGTGACCCAGGTCCGCACCATCGAGACCGATGGCTACGAGGCCGTTCAGCTCGCCTTCGGCGACATCGACGCCCGCAAGGTCACCAAGCCGCTCGCCGGCCACTTCGCCAAGGCCGGGGTCGAGCCCCGCCGCCACGTGGCGGAGGTCCGCACCTCCCTGGCGTCGGAGTTCACCCCCGGCCAGGAGCTGGCCGCTGACACCTTCGAGGTCGGCCAGCTGGTCGACGTCACCGGAACCTCCAAGGGTAAGGGGTTCGCCGGTGTCATGAAGCGCCACGGCTTCGCCGGTGTGGGCGCCTCCCACGGTGCTCACCGCAACCACCGCAAGCCCGGCTCCATCGGCGCCTGCGCCACCCCCGGACGCATCTTCAAGGGCCTGCGCATGGCCGGCCGCATGGGTCACGCGCGCCGCACCGTCCAGAACCTCAAGATCCGCGGCGTCGACGTTGACAAGGGCGTTCTGCTCGTCAACGGCGCGATCCCCGGCCCCAAGGGCTCGGTCGTCGTCGTCCGCACCGCCGTGAAGGGAGCCTGAGACCATGACTGAGGCACTCACCGTCGACGTCGTCGACTCCACGGGCAAGAAGACCGGCAGCGTCGAGCTGCCCGCCGAGATCTTCGACGCCCCCCTCAACATTCCGCTCATGCACCAGGTGGTCGTCGGCCAGCTGGCCGCGGCCCGCCAGGGCACCCACGCCACCAAGACCCGTGGCGACGTCCGCGGCGGTGGCCGCAAGCCCTACCGTCAGAAGGGCACCGGCCGCGCCCGCCAGGGCTCGACCCGCGCCCCGCAGTTCGTCGGCGGTGGCACCGTCCACGGCCCGCAGCCGCGCGACTACACCCAGCGGACCCCCAAGAAGATGAAGGCCGCCGCCCTGCGCAGCGCCCTGTCCGACCGCGCCCGCAACGGCCGCGTCCACGTCATCACCGAGTTCGTCACCACCACGGTGCCTTCCACCAAGAACGCCCTGGTCGCGCTGCGCAACCTCACCGACCGCAAGGCCCTGGTGATCGTGGACCGTCAGGACGACCTGTCCAGGCTCAGCCTGCGCAACGCCCCCGAGGCGCACGTCCTGTGGGCCGACCAGCTCAACACCTACGACGTTCTCAAGTCCGACGACGTCGTCTTCACGGCCTCTGGCCTGGACGCGTTCCTGGGCAAGGGTGAGGAGGAGTCCAAGTGAGCCTCGAGAAGTCCAAGAACCCCCGCGACGTCATCATCGCGCCGGTGGTCTCCGAGAAGTCCTACGCCTGCATGGACCGTGGCCAGTACACGTTCATCGTGGCACCGGGATCCAACAAGACCGAGATCAAGCAGGCCGTCGAGGCCATCTTCGATGTCAAGGTCTCCTCGGTGAACACCATCAACCGCAAGGGCAAGACGCACCGCACCCGCACCGGGATCGGCAAGTCCAAGGACACCCGCCGTGCGATCGTCACCCTGCGCGAGGGGACCATCGACATCTTCGGTGATGTGGCCTAGTGCGCCACGGAAGGTAAAGGATCGATATGGGAATCCGTAAGTACAAGCCCACGACCCCGGGTCGTCGCGGCTCCTCCGTGGCCGACTTCGTGGAGATCACGCGCAGCACGCCCGAGAAGTCGCTGGTGCGCCCGCTGAGCAAGACTGGTGGACGCAACTCCTCCGGCCGTATCACCACCCGTCACAAGGGGGGTGGCCACAAGCGCGCCTACCGTCTCATCGACTTCCGTCGTCACGACAAGGACGGCGTGCCCGCCAAGGTCGCTCACATCGAGTACGACCCCAACCGCACCGCGCGCATCGCCCTGCTGCACTACATGGACGGCGAGAAGCGCTACATCATCGCCCCGAACAAGCTCCGTCAGGGCGACGTCGTCGAGGCCGGCCCCAGCGCCGACATCAAGCCCGGCAACAACCTGCAGCTGCGTCACATCCCCACCGGTACGGTCGTCCACGCGGTCGAGCTGCGTCCCGGTGGCGGGGCCAAGATCGCTCGCAGTGCCGGCACCTCCGTCCAGCTGGTCGCCAAGGAGGGCAAGTACGCGCAGCTGCGCATGCCCTCCGGGGAGATCCGCAACGTGGAGGCCGCCTGCCGCGCCACCATCGGCGAGGTCGGCAACGCCGAGCAGTCCAACATCAACTGGGGCAAGGCCGGCCGTATGCGCTGGAAGGGCGTGCGCCCGACCGTCCGTGGTGTCGTCATGAACCCGGTGGACCACCCGCACGGTGGTGGTGAGGGCAAGACCTCCGGTGGCCGTCACCCCGTCTCGCCGTGGGGCAAGCCCGAGGGCCGCACCCGCCGTCCCAACAAGTCCAGCGACCGCCTCATCGTGCGTCGTCGTCGGACCGGCAAGAAGCGCTGATAGGAGCCTGAATCATGCCGCGTAGTCTGAAGAAGGGTCCCTTCGTCGACGACCACCTCCTCAAGAAGGTGGACGCTCAGAACGAGAAGGGCACCAAGAACGTCATTAAGACCTGGTCCCGCCGTTCGGTCATCACGCCGGACTTCCTGGGGCACACCTTCGCCGTCCACGACGGTCGCAAGCACGTGCCGGTCTTCGTTACCGAGTCCATGGTGGGCCACAAGCTCGGTGAGTTCGCTCCGACCCGCACCTTCCGCGGGCACGTCAAGGACGACCGCAAGTCGCGTCGCTGACGGACGTCGGAAAGTTTGAGAGGCAGAGAACATGGAAGCCAAGGCGCAGGCAAAGTACGTGCGCTGCACGCCGATGAAGGCGCGCCGAGTCGTGGACGTCGTCCGCGGCAAGCGCGCCGTCGAGGCCGTCAACGTGCTCCGATTCGCCCCGCAGGCCGCTGCGGTGCCGGTGCGCAAGGTCCTCGAGTCCGCAATCGCCAACGCCCGGTTCAAGGCCGAGCGTGACGGTGAGCGTTTCGACGAGAACGACCTGTTCATCATCGAGGCGTTCGCCGACGAGGGTCCCACCCTGAAGCGGTTCCGTCCTCGTGCGCAGGGCCGGGCCAGCAGGATCCTCAAGCGGACCAGCCACATCACCGTCATCGTCGGGGACAAGTCCGACGCCGCAACGAAGGAAGGAGCCCGGTAATGGGGCAGAAGGTCAACCCGACCGGGTTCCGCCTGGGCATCACCACGGACCACCGCTCGCGCTGGTTCGCCGACTCCACCAAGCCCGGTCAGCGTTACCGCGACTTCGTGGAGGAGGATGTCAAGATCCGCCGCCTCATGGAGGACGGCATGGAGCGGGCCGGTATCTCCAAGGTCGACATCGAGCGCACCCGTGACCGCGTGCGCGTCGACCTGCACACCGCCCGTCCCGGCATCGTCATCGGCCGCCGCGGAGCCGAGGCCGAGCGCCTGCGCGGTCAGCTGGAGAAGCTGACCGGCAAGCAGGTCCAGCTCAACATCCTTGAGGTCAAGAGCCCCGACCTGGACGCCCAGCTGGTCGCCCAGGGCATCGCCGAGCAGCTCGCCTCCCGCGTGTC
Source organism: Actinomyces sp. HMSC075C01 (assembly GCF_001812965.1). Classification (NCBI taxonomy): domain Bacteria; kingdom Bacillati; phylum Actinomycetota; class Actinomycetes; order Actinomycetales; family Actinomycetaceae; genus Actinomyces; species Actinomyces sp. HMSC075C01. Next base: position 149,030 of record NZ_KV811010.1, on the reverse strand, counting down.
CTTCCGTCGCGCCATGCGCAAGGGCATGCAGTCCGCGATGCGTGCCGGCGCCAAGGGCATCCGGGTGCAGTGCTCCGGCCGCCTGGGCGGCGCCGAGATGAGCCGCAGCGAGTTCTACCGCGAGGGGCGCGTGCCGCTGCACACCCTGCGCGCGAACATCGACTACGGCTTCTACGAGGCCAAGACCACCTTCGGCCGCCTCGGCGTCAAGGTGTGGATCTACAAGGGCGACATCACCGAGCGCGAGTTCGCCCGCCAGCAGGCCGAGTCCGGCTCCCGTGGCCGGGGTCGGGGCGAGCGCCGCGGCGGCCGTCGTGGCGACCGCGGTGAGCGCGGTTCGCGTCAGAACACCGAGCAGCAGCAGGCAGCCGAGCAGACGCCGGCCGCCGAGACCGCTGCCGCAGACCAGGGAACGGAGGCCTGAGCCGTGCTCATCCCCCGCCGGACCAAGTTCCGCAAGCAGCACCGCCCGCACCGCACGGGCCTTTCCAAGGGCGGCAACCAGATCGCCTTCGGTGACTACGGCATCCAGGCCCTCGGGCCCGCCTACATCACCAACCGCCAGATCGAGGCGGCCCGTATCGCCATGACCCGCCACATCAAGCGTGGCGGCAAGGTGTGGATCAACATCTTCCCGGACCGCCCCCTGACCAAGAAGCCCGCCGAGACCCGCATGGGTTCCGGTAAGGGTGCACCCGAGTGGTGGATCGCCAACGTCAAGCCCGGACGCATCCTGTTCGAGCTCGGCGGTGTCGACGAGGCCCTCGCCCGCGAGGCCATGCGCCGCGCACAGCACAAGCTTCCGATGAAGACCCGTTTCGTGACTCGTGAGGGTGGTGACGTCTGATGGCAATCGGTTCCAAGGGCCTGACCCCCGCCGACCTCGACGGCATGGACAACGAGCGCCTCTCCGAGGAGCTCTCCAAGGCCAAGGCCGAGCTGTTCAACCTCCGGTTCGCCTCGGCGACCGGCCAGCTCGAGGACCACGGACGTCTCAAGGCTGTGCGTCGCGACATCGCCCGCATCTACACGATCGTGCGCGAGCGTGAGCTCGGTATTCGCACCGCCCCGAGCACGGAGGAGTCCAAGTGAGCGAGCAGACCAGCACCGAGAACGTCGAGCAGTCCACCGAGCGCCCCCAGCGCAAGGTGCGTCGCGGCTACGTCGTCTCCGACAAGATGGACAAGACGGTTGTCGTCCTCGTCGAGGAGCGCTACAAGCACTCCCTGTACGGCAAGGTCCTCCGTCGCTCCAAGAAGGTCAAGGTCCACGACGAGAACAACGAGGCCGGTGTCGGCGATCTCGTCTCCATCATGGAGACCCGTCCGCTGAGCGCCACCAAGCACTTCCGCCTCCTGGAGATCCTCGAGCGCGCCAAGTGACCCTCGGCTGAACGCCGCCCTCGACGTCGTCGAGACGGCCCCCGATGCCGCAGCCTCCCACCCGGGAGGCTGCGGCATCGGCGTTGTTGACGGCGGCTCCTCGCGGGGCGGCGCCGACGCCGGAGCGCGTGGTACTCCACGAGGGTCGGGCGCTAATGGAAGAGGGTCGGGTGTACTCCAAGGGGGTGGGGGCATCGTGCAGTAGGCACAACCCTCGGCCAGTGCATCCCCACCCTCGTGGAGTCTGGTCGCCGGTCAGGCGGATCGGGGACTGCGTTCTCCCGCCAGGACGTACTTCTCCCGCAAACGGTGGTGGTCGTAGCGCAGTCCTCTGCAGGAAAGCGCAGTCCTCGACGGACAGGTACGTCGTCGATCAGGGGCCGGCGGGCCGGCCGGGTGCCTCGCGGCGTCGGTGCAGGAGGCCCGGGAAAAGCCGGTGAGCAATGGCACAGGCCCTGGTCGTCATCTCAGGTTCCGCGCGATACGGCGGCTGGACTAGGCTAATGGAGTTGCGCGCGCCCTCGGTGCGCCCGGCAGAGACCTCGTGCAGTCTGCGCCTGTGTCTGTCGGGAGAGCGTATCGCGGGAATCCCCTATCCCTGGGTCGGCCTCGTGCGGCCTGTGGCCGGGGGAGACGTGTGCAAGACCAGAAGAACGTTCGGCCAGGCTCAGGAGCTTCCTGAGAACCGGCTCGACGACAGGAGAACACTCAATGATCCAGCAGGAGTCGCGACTGAAGGTCGCCGACAACACCGGTGCCAAGGAGATCCTTTGCATCCGTGTTCTCGGTGGATCGGGTCGGCGCTATGCGGGTATCGGCGACACGATCGTCGCCACCGTCAAGGACGCCATTCCCGGCGGCAACGTGAAGAAGGGCGAGGTCGTCAAGGCCGTCGTCGTGCGTGCCCGCAAGGAGCGTCGTCGTCCCGACGGCTCATACATCCGCTTCGACGAGAACGCCGCCGTCATCCTCAAGAACGACGGGGAGCCGCGCGGTACGCGCATCTTCGGCCCCGTCGGCCGTGAGCTTCGCGAGAAGAAGTTCATGCGCATCGTCTCGCTCGCCCCGGAGGTGATCTGAACATGGCACGCATCAAGAAGGGCGACCAGGTCATCGTCATCGCCGGTAAGGACAAGGGCAAGACCGGCCGCGTTCTGGAGGTCCTCAAGGGCACTGACCGTGTCATCGTCGAGGGCGTCCAGCGCGTGACCAAGCACACCAAGGTGGGGCAGTCCCAGCAGGGCGCCCGCACCGGCGGCATCGAGACCGTTGAGGCGCCCATCCACGCCTCCAACGTCATGCTCGTCGACCCCAAGACCAAGAAGCGCACCCGGGTGGGCTTCCGCGTCGAGGAGGGCGTGCGTCCCGACGGCCGCAAGCGCACCGTCCGCGTGCGTTACGCCAAGAAGAGCGGGGAGGACCTGTGACCATGGCTGAGAAGACCACCCCCCGTCTCAAGACGAAGTACACCGAGGAGGTGCGCCCCGCCCTGCTCAAGGAGTTCCAGCACGGCAACGTGATGGAGGTCGGGCGCGTCGTCAAGGTCGTCGTCAACATGGGTGTGGGCGAGGCCGCCCACGACTCCAAGATGATCGAGGGCGCCGTGCGCGACCTCGCCGCCATCACCGGTCAGAAGCCCCAGGTGACCCGGGCCCGCAAGTCCATCGCGCAGTTCAAGCTGCGTGAGGGCATGCCGATCGGTGCGCACTCCACTCTGCGCGGCGACCGCATGTGGGAGTTCCTGGACCGTCTGGTCTCGATCTCGCTGCCCCGTATCCGCGACTTCCGCGGTCTGAGCCCCAAGCAGTTCGACGGGAACGGCAACTACACCTTCGGTCTGACCGAGCAGGCCGTCTTCCACGAGATCGACCAGGACCAGATCGACCGCGTCCGCGGCATGGACATCACCGTGGTGACCACGGCCAAGACCGACGAGGAGGCCCGCTCGCTGCTCAAGCAGCTCGGCTTCCCCTTCAAGGAGAAGTGAGATGGCGAAGACCGCACTGATTGAGAAGGCGAACCGCAAGCCCAAGTTCGGTGTCCGTGCCTACACGCGCTGCCAGCGCTGCGGCCGCCCGCACTCGGTCTACCGCAAGTTCGGCCTGTGCCGTATCTGCCTGCGTGAGATGGCCCTTCGCGGCGAGCTCCCGGGCGTGAGCAAGTCCAGCTGGTAAGAACTTACGTCGCAGGTCCGCTGAGGAAACCACGACGAGGAAGGGCCAAGGCCCACTCATGACAATGACAGACCCCATCGCAGACATGCTGACCCGTCTGCGCAACGCAAACAGCGCCTACCACGACACCGTGTCGATGCCGTCGAGCAAGCTCAAGGTGAACATCGCTGAGATGCTCAAGTCCGAGGGCTACATCGCCGGCTACGAGGTCACGGACGCCGAGGTCGGCAAGACGCTCACGCTGAGCCTCAAGTACGGAGCCAACCGCCAGCGGGCCATCCAGGGCCTGCGCCGGATCTCCAAGCCCGGCCTGCGCGTCTACGCCAAGTCCACCAACCTGCCCAAGGTCCTCGGCGGCCTGGGAGTGGCGATCCTGTCCACCTCCTCCGGCCTCCTGACCGACAAACAGGCCGAGTCGCGTGGCGTGGGCGGCGAAGTCCTCGCCTACGTCTGGTAAGAGAAGGAACGGAGGAAAACCATGTCTCGTATTGGACGGCTCCCCGTTCCGGTCCCTGCCGGAGTGGACGTCACCATCGACGGCCAGGACGTGACGGTCAAGGGCCCCAAGGGCACCCTGTCCCGCACGATCAGCGAGCCCCTGAGCGTCACCCGCCAGGAGGACGGCTCCATCCTGGTCACGCGCCCCGACGACGAGCGCCGCTCGCGCTCGCTGCACGGACTGTCGCGCACCCTCATCAACAACATGGTGATCGGCGTCACCGAGGGCTACTCCAAGCAGCTCGAGATCGTCGGCACCGGTTACCGCGTCGCCGCCAAGGGCCAGGGCATCGAGCTCTCCCTCGGCTTCTCCCACACCGTGACCGTCGAGCCCCCCGAGGGCATCACCTTCACGGTCGACGGCAACCTGAAGATCACCGTCTCCGGTATCTCCAAGGAGCAGGTCGGCGAGGTCGCGGCGAACATCCGAAAGATCCGTCCGCCGGAGCCCTACAAGGGCAAGGGCGTGCGCTACGCCGGCGAGAACGTGCGCCGCAAGGTCGGAAAGGCTGGTAAGTGACCATGGCTTACTCGATCAAGAGGGGCAAGGGCAACCCCCGCGCCATCGCCCGCAAGATCCGTCACCAGCGCGTGCGCAAGCACATCTCCGGCACGCCCGAGCGCCCCCGCCTGGTGGTCACTCGATCCAACCGCCACATGGTGGCTCAGGTCGTGGACGACACCATCGGTCACACCCTGTGCGCCGCCTCCACCCTGGAGGAGGCCGCCAAGGGCGTCGAGGGCCACAAGGTGGGCGCCGCCCACAAGGTCGGCGAGCTCATCGCCGAGCGTGCCAAGGCGCTGGGCATCGAGGCAGTCGTGTTCGACCGCGGCGGCAACAAGTACCACGGCCGTGTCGCGGCCGTCGCCGAGGGCGCCCGCGAGGGCGGCCTGAAGCTGTGAGCACTAAGACGACGAGAAAGCAGAGGAACATCTGATGGCTGCACCGCAGCGAGACAGGTCCGCGTCGTCCGACGGCTCGGCCCAGCGCGAGAACGACGAGCGCCGGGGCGAGGGCCGCGGCCGCCGCGACCGCAACAACGACCGCCGCGACCGTGGTCGCGGCAACGACGACAAGTACATCGAGCGCGTCGTCACCATCAACCGCGTGTCCAAGGTCGTCAAGGGCGGCCGCCGCTTCACCTTCACGGCCCTCGTGGTCGTCGGTGACGGTGAGGGCACCGTCGGCGTGGGCTACGGCAAGGCGAAGGAGGTTCCCGCCGCCATCGCCAAGGCCGTCGAGATCGCGAAGAAGAACTTCTTCCACGTCCCGATGATCCGCCGCACCATCCCGCACCTGGTCCAGGGCGAGGACTCCGCCGGAGTCGTCCTCCTGCGCCCGGCGTCCCCCGGTACCGGTGTTATCGCCGGTGGTCCGGTGCGCGCCGTGCTGGACTGCGCCGGTGTCCACGACATCCTGTCCAAGTCGCTGGGCTCCTCCAACGCGATCAACATCGTGCACGCCACGGTGGACGCCCTCAAGCAGCTGGAGCAGCCCGAGGCCGTCGCGGCCCGCCGTGGCCTGCCCCTGGAGGACGTCGCCCCGCAGTCCATGCTGCGGGCCCGCGCCGAGGGTGAGGCCGACAAGCGCGCTCAGGCCGAGAAGCAGGAGGCCGAGAAGGCCGCTGAAGGAGTGGGTGCGTGATGGCTGAGTCCGCATCGAAGCAGATGACCAAGCAGCTCAAGGTCACTCAGGTCCGCTCTGGCATCGGGGGCACCCACCGCCAGCGCGAGTCCCTCAAGACCCTGGGTCTGCGCAAGATCCGCCAGTCCGTCGTGCGCGAGGACAGCCCCAGCGTGCGCGGCCTGATTGCCACGGTGCACCACCTGGTCACCGTTGAGGAGGTCTGAGATGGCTGACACCGAGAACACGCAGCAGGAGAAGGTGCGCGTCGTCAAGCTGCACCACCTGCGTCCCGCCCCCGGAGCCAAGAAGGCCAAGACCCGCGTGGGTCGTGGTGAGGCGTCCAAGGGTAAGACCGCCGGTCGCGGAACCAAGGGCACCAAGGCTCGTTACCAGGTCCGTCCTGGCTTCGAGGGCGGCCAGATGCCGCTGCACATGCGTCTGCCCAAGCTGCGCGGCTTCCGCAACCCCAACCGGGTCGAGTTCCAGCCCGTGAACGTCGGCCGCATCGCCGAGCTGTTCCCCGAGGGCGGCACGGTGACCGTGGAGGACCTCGTCGCTAAGGGCGCGGTTCGCAAGAACCAGCTCGTCAAGGTTCTCGGCGGCGGCGACGTCACCGTGGCCCTGACGGTCACGGTCGACGCCTGGTCCGGCTCCGCCAAGGAGAAGATCGAGGCTGCCGGCGGCACCATCGCCACGCGCTGAACGCCGGTCAGGCCGTGCCCAACAGGGGTGACTCCCTGACGGAGCGGTCCTGACGCATCGCGAGATCACAGACCCCGGCGGTCCAGGGAAACCTGGGCCGCCGGGGTCTGTCGTGCTCCGACGTCGAACAGAGAGACGACTCCTGCACGCCGGCGGCGAGGTGCCTTGGATCACCCCGGGCCGGCTCGCCGGGACGAGACGTGAGAAAACCCGCACCTCAGCCGCGTTGCAAGCCCGTCTCAGCGCCCGGGTGGTGAGCTCGGCGGGGTAGTCTGGGCCGGGCGCAGTTCCCCTGCGCTCAGCCTTGCTGCCCGCAGGGCCGAACCCACCCCCGAGTCCACAGGAGATCGAGTGCTCAGCGCGTTCACTCAGGCGTTCAGAACGCCAGACCTCAGGGCGAAGCTGCTCTTCACCCTCGGCATCATGGCCCTGTTCCGGCTCGGGTCGATCCTGCCGGCACCCGGCGTCAACCTGGCCAACGCCAAGCAGTGCATCGCCGCAGCCAAGGATCAGAACCTTCTCAGCCTCGTCAATGTCTTCTCCGGTGGTGCGCTGCTCCAGCTGAGCGTCTTCGCGCTGGGCATCATGCCCTACATCACCGCCTCCATCATCATCCAGCTCCTGCGGGTCGTCATCCCCCGCTTCGAGGAGCTCCACAAGGAGGGGCAGGCGGGCACCGCCAAGCTCACCGAGTACACCCGCTACCTCACCATCGGCCTGGGGCTGCTGCAGTCCAGCACCATCGTGGCCACGGCCAAGAGCGGCAAGCTCTTCCCGACTTGCAACAAGCCGGTTCTGCCCGACGGCTCGGTCATCACCCTGCTGCTCATCATCATCACGATGACCGCCGGCACCGGCCTCATCATGTGGCTGGGCGAGCTCATCACCGAGCGCGGCATCGGCAACGGCATGTCGCTGCTCATCTTCACCTCCATCGTGGCCCAGTTCCCCTCCAACATGTTCTCCATCGCCGGAGGCAACAACGGTGCGACCAACTTCGCCATCATCGTGGCCGTCGTCCTCCTGGCCACCCTCGCAGTCGTCTACATCGAGCAGGCCCAGCGGCGTATCCCCGTGCAGTACGCCAAGCGGATGATCGGGCGGCGCCAGTACGGCGGGTCGACCACCTACATCCCGGTCAAGATCAACACCGCCGGCGTCATCCCCGTCATCTTCGCCTCCTCGATCCTGGCCATGCCCCAGCTCATCGCCGGCTTTGGCAATGACAGAAGCGCGTGGGTCCAGTGGATCATGACGAACCTGCAGCAGACGCACCCGATCTACCTGACCGCCTACGGCGTCCTCATCCTGTTCTTCGCCTTCTTCTACACGGCCATCACCTTCGACGCCGAGGAGATCGCGGACAACATGAAGCGCTACGGCGGCTTCATCCCCGGCATCCGCGCCGGCGAGCCCACCGTGCGCTACCTGTCCTACGTCATCAACCGCATCACGACGGCGGGCTCCATCTACCTGGTGGTCCTTGCCCTCATCCCGACGCTCGCCGTCATCTGGCTGGACCTGGCTCACCACCTGCCCTTCGGCGGAACCACTATCCTCATTATGGTGGGTGTGGGTCTTCAGACCGTCAAGGAAGTCAACTCCCAGCTGCAGCAGCGTCACTACGAAGGGTTCTTGTCATGAGCGCACGCATGGTTCTTCTCGGTCCCCCCGGAGCGGGCAAGGGCACCCAGGCCGCCCGGATCGCCGAGCGCCTGAACATCCCGGCCATCTCCACCGGAGACATCTTCCGCGCCAACGTCGCCGGGGCCACCGAGCTCGGCACTCAGGCCAAGGCCTACATGGACAAGGGCGAGTACGTCCCCGACTCCATCACCAACGCCATGGTGGCCGACCGCATCGCCCAGGCCGACTGCGAGAACGGCTTCCTCCTGGACGGCTACCCGCGCACCACGGCCCAGGTCGGCGAGCTCGACTCCATGCTGAAGGCTGCGGGCCTGGCCCTCGACGTCGTCGTCGAGATCACCGCCGACGCCGAGGCCGTCGTCGCCCGCCTGCTCAAGCGGGCCGGCGAGCAGGGGCGCGCCGACGACACCGAGCCCGTCATCCGCCGCCGCCTCGAGGTCTACGCGGAGTCCACGGCGCCGCTGGCCGACCTCTACGCCGAGCGCGACCTGCTCGTCCAGGTCGACGGCATGGGCGAGATCGACGTCGTCACCGGCCGCATCATGGAGGCCCTCGCCTCTCGCGGCATCACCGGCTCCTGAAGCCCACGCTCACCGGCGGGTCGTCTGCTCACGCGGACGACCCG
>NZ_KV811010.1:85842-140275 GCF_001812965.1 Actinomyces sp. HMSC075C01 | reverse complement strand
GGCGGGTCGTCTGCTCACGCGGACGACCCGCCTACGCATGCTCCGGTGTGTCCCCATACCTGACGGGGGAGCCGGAACCGCCCCAGGCCTCAGGCCCAGCCCGCTCCACACGACCCAGGAGGCACCCGTGCTCTCACGCGAACAGATCCAGATCAAGACGCCGGAGCAGGTCCGCCTCATGCGCCGGGCCGGGCTCGTCGTCGCCGACATCCACGCCGCCCTGCGCAAGGCGGTGCGCGCCGGGATCACCACCGCCGAGCTCGACGCCGTCTCAGCCGGGGTCATCGAGGCCGCCGGCGCCCACTCCAACTTCCTGGGCTACTACGACTACCCGGCCACCGTGTGCATCTCCGTCAACGACGAGGTCGTCCACGGCATCCCCGGTGAACGGGTCCTGGCCGACGGCGACCTGGTCACCTTCGACTGCGGCGCCTACATCCTCGACGAGGACGGCACCCAGTGGCACGGCGACGCCGCCTTCACCACCGTCGTCGGCGGGACGTACCTGAGCCAGACCGACCGGCTCGTGGACACCACCACCCGACAGGCCCTGTGGGAGGCCATCGCCGCCGTCGCCCGCGCCGCAGCGGGGGAGGGGCACGGACGCCAGCTGCGCCTCAACGCGGTCGGCGACGCCGTCGAGGCCGTTGTCGCCGACGTGGCCGAGCGGGAGGGCCACGAGCTGGGGATTCTCCAGGAGTACGTCGGCCACGGCATCGGCACGAGCATGCACATGGCCCCCGACGTCCTCAACTACTCCGTCAAACGGCGCGGTCCCCGCCTGCGCCCCGGCATGGTGCTGGCCATCGAGCCCATGCTCACCGCCGGCAGCCCGGCCACGCGCGAGCTCGACGACGGCTGGACCGTCGTCACCCGGGACGGCTCCCACGCCGCCCAGTGGGAGCACACCGTCGCCATCGTCCCCGGCGGAGTGTGGGTCCTCACCGCGCCCGACGGCGGCGCCGAGGGCCTGGCCCCCTACGGCATCGAGCCCAAGGCACTGGGCTGAGACGCTGAGGCGGGACCTGCTGCGAGGATGCGCTTACCCGCGGTGTGTCAGGAAACACCGCGTAATCGCGCCATCTGGCATGGTGGAGCCCGGGCCGTCTGCCGTAAAGTTATCCGCTGGACGCGCGTCCGTCGATGACGCATGCCCTCATGCCGCATTCACGACCCTGGCAACAGGGGCCCGCGGTGAGGCCTGCGCAACGGCGACCGCGGCTGCCCGGCGGCGACGTCGTCGGGGTGAACTCGAGCGAGAAAGCACCGATGGAGGAACATGGCTAAGAAGGACGGAGTCATCGAGGTCGAGGGATCGGTCGTCGAGGCCCTTCCGAACGCGATGTTCCGGGTGGAGCTGAGCAACGGGCACGTCGTGCTCGCGCACATCTCCGGAAAGATGCGGCAGCACTACATCCGCATCCTCCCCGAGGACCGGGTGGTCGTGGAGCTGAGCCCCTACGACCTGTCCCGCGGCCGAATCGTCTACCGGTACAAGTGACATGTCGGCTCCCAGAGCCGGCGGAGGAACATCATGAAGGTCAAGCCGAGCGTCAAGAAGATCTGTGACAGCTGCAAGGTGATTCGTCGCCACGGCCGCGTCATGGTCATCTGCGAGAACCCGCGGCACAAGCAGCGTCAGGGCTGAGTCCCCGGCGCCGGGCCGCCCAGAGAGCTGGACGGCCCTTTCCAGCACCCATCCCAGCGCACCCGCACCGCGGGTCCGCAACCCCCGGTTCTCGGAGGCCGGGGCCACCAGGCGAGGTGGGGGAGATGGGTGACGACCTCCGGGAGCACACAGGAGAACCACACCGTGGCACGCATTTCCGGTGTCGACCTGCCTCGCGAGAAGCGAGTCGAGGTCGCACTCACCTACATCTTCGGGATCGGACGCACCCGCGCGGACGAGACCCTGAAGGCGACGGGCGTCAACCCCGACACCCGCGTCAAGGACCTCACCGAGGAGGAGCTGGTCAAGCTCCGCACCCACATCGACGGCAACTACCAGGTTGAGGGTGACCTGCGTCGTGAGGTTCAGGCGGACATCCGCCGCAAGATCGAGATCGGCTGCTACCAGGGCCTGCGCCACCGCCGCCACCTGCCGGTGCACGGTCAGCGCACCAAGACCAACGCGCGTACCCGCAAGGGCCCCAAGCGCACCGTGGCCGGTAAGAAGAAGGCCAAGTAAGCAGCAGCTCGCGCCCCGCCCAGCGCAGGGCGCAGTGACGACCTCATCACGAAGAAGGAAGAATGCCTCCCAAGACCCGCGCCGCCGCGCGCAAGACGCGCCGCAAGGACCGCAAGAACGTTACCCACGGTCACGCCTACATCAAGTCCACCTTCAACAACACCATCGTCTCGCTGACGGACCCGCAGGGCGCCGTCATCGCCTGGTGCTCTTCCGGCCAGGTCGGCTTCAAGGGCTCGCGCAAGTCGACCCCCTACGCCGCCCAGCTCGCCGCCGAGGCCGCCGCCCGGCGCGCCCAGGAGCACGGCATGAAGAAGGTTGACGTCTTCGTCAAGGGTCCCGGCTCCGGCCGCGAGACTGCGATCCGCTCCCTCCAGGCCGCCGGCCTCGAGGTCGGCTCGATCACCGACGTCACCCCCCAGGCCTTCAACGGCTGCCGCCCGCCCAAGCGCCGTCGCGTCTGAGCTTCACGGGACGACGGCGCAGCCGGTTGCTGCGTCGTCGTCCCACCACGTTCCGCCCCCACGGCGGGACGCGGAGTAGGGCCGGCCCGGTCGGGCCGGTTGCTCCACCCATGAGGAACGGCGTCATATAGCGGGCGCCGCGACGAAAGGAAACCACGTGCTCATTGCACAGCGACCCACGCTCACCGAGGAGGTTGTGGTCGAGGACCGCCGCTCGCGCTTCGTGCTCGAGCCCCTCGAGCCCGGCTTCGGCTACACGCTCGGCAACTCCCTGCGCCGCACGCTGCTGTCCTCCATCCCGGGGGCGGCCGTGACCAGCATCCGCATCGACGGGGTGCCCCACGAGTTCCGCACGATCCCCGGGGTCAAGGAGGATGTCGCCCAGATCATCCTCAACATCAAGGAGATCGTCCTGTCCTCGGAGAACGACGAGCCGGTCGTCATGTACCTGCGCAAGTCCGGTCCGAGCGAGGTCACCGCCGGTGACATCACCCCGCCGGCCGGCGTCGAGATCCACAACCCCGACCTGGTCATCGCCACTCTCAACGAGAAGGGCAAGCTGGAGATCGAGCTGACCGTCGAGCGCGGCCGCGGCTACGTCTCCGCCAACCAGAACAAGGACCCCAACGCGGAGATCTCCCGCATCCCGGTGGACTCGATCTACTCGCCGGTCAAGAAGGTCTCCTACTCCGTCGAGGCCACCCGTGTGGAGCAGCGCACCGACTTCGACCGTCTCATCGTCGACGTCGAGACCAAGTCCTCCATCACCCCGCGTGACGCCCTGGCCTCCGCCGGTAAGACACTCGTGGAGCTCTTCGGCCTAGCCCGTGAGCTCAACGTCGAGGCCGAGGGCATCGAGGTCGGCCCCTCGCCGATCGACGAGGCCTTCCAGCAGGACCTGGCCCTCATGATCGACGAGCTCGACCTGCAGGCCCGCTCCTCCAACGCCCTCAAGCGCGAGGGCATCCACACCGTCGGTGAGCTCGTCTCGCGCAGCGAGGCCGACCTGCTCGACATCCGTAACTTCGGCGCCAAGTCCATCTCCGAGATCAAGGACAAGCTGGCCGAGCTGGGGCTCTCCCTCAAGGGCTCCCCGGTCGACTACGTCTCGGACGACGACTACGCCAACCCCACGTTCAGCGACGAGACCCAGGCCTGAGCCGGCTCGTTATTCACCTAGGAGACAACCATGCCTCGCCCCACTAAGGGTCCCCGTCTGGGCGGCAGTGCCCAGCACGAGCGTCACCTGCTCGCCAACCTGGCCACGCAGCTCATCGTCCACGAGTCGATCAAGACCACGGAGGCTCGCGCCCGTCGCCTGCGTCCCTACGTCGAGAAGCTCATCACCAAGGGCAAGCGCGGTGACCTGCACGCCCGCCGCACCGTGCTGAAGAAGGTGACGGACAAGTACGCCGTCTACCGCCTCTTCGAGGAGCTCGCCCCCAAGTTCGAGGGCCGCGAGGGCGGTTACACCCGCATCATCAAGACGACCCCCCGCAAGGGCGACAACGCCCCCATGGCGGTCATCTCCCTGGTGCTGGAGCCGGTTGCCCGCAAGGAGATCGTGGACGACGCGGTCGCCACCGCCAAGAAGGCCGCCCAGAAGGCTGTTGCCGACGAGGACAAGGCCGAGAAGAAGGCCACGACCGAGAAGGCTGAGGAGAAGGCCGACAAGGCTGAGAAGGCTGACAAGGCCGAGTACGCCGGCGCGGTCCGCCTCGAGGAGGGCGCCACTGACGCTCCCGACGACGACCACCTGGTCAAGGGCAACGAGGACTCCATGAAGTACCACGTTCCCGGCTCGCGCTGGTACGACGCCACGGTCGCCGAGATCTGGTTCGCCAGCGCCGAGGACGCCGAGGCCGCGGGCTTCGCCCCCGCCGGCGGCGCCGCCGCCCAGAAGGTCGAGAAGTGAGCCAGAGCTGACGCTCTGAGCGAGAACTCCGGGAGGGCCGGTCACCTGATGGTGACCGGCCCTCCCCGTGTGCTTGGTGGATGGTGGCCGACGGCGTCGTCACCGGCCAGGTCCTGAAGCGCCCCTGAGGCGAAAGCGGCCTGCCTGCGCCGGGCTCCCCGCACCAGCCGATGTTCACCTCTCAGACAGCCGGTGACTGGGCGAGGCTGATGAGAGAGCCGAGAAGATCAGCGCGGGGACTGGCAGGCCGGGGTCCTTCGTGTCGGGGGACCTTGATCGAGGACGTACTTCTCCGACGAGAACTGCGATGTCCTGCAGACCACTGGGGGTGGAGTGCAGTCATTTGTGGGAAAAGTACGTTCTGGACGGAGAATGCAGTCCCCGATCCGTTCGGCTTCGCGTTCCACACCCGCGTCCGCGCCGCCGGGCCGGTGCCGCTCCTCAGAAGCTCACGATGGAGTCCTCCAACGCCTTCTGCTCCGTGGCGGCCTCGGTCTCCTGGCGGATGCGGGCGGCGGCGTCGGACACGGATGGAGACGCAGGGGTGGAACGCGCCATGTCACCGGCCCTCCCCGAGGCGCATGACGAGCATGTCGCGCTCGTGCCGCAGACGGGAGGACTCCTCAACCAGTCCGCAGAACTCCAGGATCGTCGCGTTGACGTCAAGCGCGTTGACGAGAGAGCGGCTGAAGGACTGCGGATCGTGGTCGGAGAGGCTGCGAAGGAGAGCCGTGGCCTCCCGGGAGGCGGCCAGCGCCTCGTCGTTCCGCTCGGCGTTGGACAGGCGCTTGGCCAGATCGATGAGCTCCGTGGAGAGCCTGTGGGAGTATGCGGCCGGGTTGTGCTGCGCCAGGCTCCGATAGAGCGAGACCATCTCCTGCTCGGCGACCAGTGCCTCGTCGAAACGCTCGCCCCGGGTCAGCACGATGACGAGATTATTCAGAGCCTTCCCGAAATCGGAGGTGTACTGACCAGGGGTCTCCCAGATCAGCCGCCTGTACAGGGTGACTGCCTCCTGCGCAGTGTCCGCGGCCTCCCTGTACTGCTCGGCACCGGCCAGGTGACCGGTCAGATTCGTCAACGATGCTGCGAGCTCACCGGCGTAGGCACCGGGATCGGACTGAACCAGTCGGCGTCGGATGCTGACGACCTCCTGAGCGGCGGCCAGCGCGTCGTCGCGCCGCCCGGAGTCGCGCAGCCGGTTGGCGAAGGTGTTCAGGGCCATGGTGAGTCCGGAGGCGTGGGCCGAGAAGTCGGCCTGCGCCAGGTGCCGGTAGAGGTTGACGGACTCCTCGGCGGCGGCCATGGCCTCGGTCTCCCGTTCGGCCGTGTGGAGGTCGATCGAGAGGTTGTTCAGCGCCTCGGCGAGCTCTGCGGTGTGTGCGCCAGGGTCGATCTGCGCCAGGTGACGTCGGATGCTGACGACCTCCTGGGCGGCGACCAGGCCCTCGTCCTGATAGCCGGCCTCGCCCAGGCGCACGGCGAGAAGATTCAGGGCCGTGGCGAGATCGGCAGTGTAGGCGCCGTTGGACCGCGCCAGGTCACGCAGGGCACCGACGGCGTTACGCGCGGCAGCGACAGCCTCCTCCGATCTGCCGGAGTGCGACAAGCCGGCACTGAGATCCAGCTGTTGGGAGGCGTAGTCGTGCCGGGCTCTGTCCTGTGGGTAGGAGGCGGACATGCGACGGTTCTTTCAGAGCGGGGGCGAGTGCGCCCAAGAGTTTAGCGAGGCTCATCGGCTCAGAGGCGGGGTGGAGGTGGGCAGTGGTCTCCATCAGCGGGGCCCTCAGCCCGTCGACGCGAGTGGTCGGATGACCCAGAACCCGTCGACGGAGGTCTCCAGAGCCACATCCTCCGTTATGGCCTTGATTTCCTGGCGGATGCGGGCGGCGTCGGCCTCCTTACCCGCCCATTCGAGGACTGACGCATAGGTCCGCAGCGCGCCGGCGAGCCCCCGGCCGAAGTCCTCCGGGCGCCTGCGGGCCAGACCCCGGTAGGCGATGACCGCCTCCCGCGCGGTCTCCAGGGCCTCGCACCGGTGACCGGCCTCGGCCAGGCGCTTGGCGAGCCGGTGCAGGCACGGGGCCAGCGCCGGGGCGTGAGTCGCCGGGTCACGCTCGGCCAGCTCCCGGCGAATCTCCGCCGTCTCCCGGATCGCGGCCAGCGCGGCGGAGCGATCCCCGACATCACCCAGGCATGTGGCCAGGTTGTGCAGGCATGCTGCCAGGTCCGGCCTGTAGGCGGCCGGATCGACCTGAGCCAGGCTCCGGTAAAAGGTGACCGCCTCCTGCACCGCAGCCAAGGCCTCATGTGCACGCCCGGCCCGGCTGAGGTTCAAGGTAAGGATGTTGAGTACCCGAGCCAGGTCGGCGGTATGAGGAGCCGGGTTGGTACGGACCAGCCGCCGGTAGATGTCGATGGCCTCCCAGGCCATCACGAAGGACTCCTGCAGCTGCCCGGCCGTGTACAGGTAGACGGCGAGGACGTACAGGGACTCGGCCAGGGCCGGGGTGTCAGTGCCGGGACTGCTGCTCACCAGAGTGCGCCGAATGCTGACCACCTCCCGCGAGGCAGCCAGCGCGCGGTTCAGGCTGCCGCCATCACTCAGGCAGGCGGCCTGGACCGTGAGGGTGCTGGCCAGGTCGGGCAGGTGGGTGTCGGGGGCACTGTGGGCCAGAGCGCGAGCGAGGTCGACCGCCTCCTCGGCCGCGGCGAGCGCCTCACGGTGCTGACCCACGTCGC
The DNA here is from genome assembly GCF_001812965.1 of Actinomyces sp. HMSC075C01. Lineage (NCBI taxonomy): Bacteria > Bacillati > Actinomycetota > Actinomycetes > Actinomycetales > Actinomycetaceae > Actinomyces > Actinomyces sp. HMSC075C01. The sequence goes on along the minus strand of NZ_KV811010.1, from coordinate 132,966 downwards.
TCAAGCGCCGAGCCAGCGTCCCCAGGGCGTGGGCAGCCTTCGGCGAGTAGAGCGCCGGCGTGCGGTGGGCCAGTCCCCGGTAGAGCGCAGCGGCCTCCTCAGCCGTTTCCAGGGCCTCGGTTCGGCGCCCAACGGAAGCCCCGCAGGCGGCCAGCACCTCCAGGGCTCCGGCAAGATCACCGGTGCACGAACCGAGATCCTCTTCATCGAGGCGACGGTAGAGACCCACGGCCTCCCGGGCCAGCTCGAGGGCCTCATCGACGTAGCCCACCGCGCGCAGCCTGGGAGCCAGACGCGCCAGGTCCGCCGCGAGCCGGCGCGTGTGCACATCTGGATCCGTCCGGACCAGACGCCGTCGGACAGTGAGGGCCTGCTGGGCGGTGACGACGGCGCTGCTGGGCCGGCCGGACACACTCAGACAGCAGGCGAGCGTGACCAGAGCCTGAGCCAACCCGGTCTCCTCACCGAGGGGATCATCCCGTCTCAGGCCCCGGTAGAGGTCCACGGACTCCTGCGCGCTGGCCAGGGCGTCACGCAGATCCCCGGAAGCGCTCAGGTCGACGGCGAGGCGGCACAGCGCCTGCGCCAGACCGGAGGCGTGGGCGTCGTAGTCGTGCCGGGTCAGGCGCCGTCGGATCCGGACCGTTTCCTGTGAGACCGCAACCCCCTCACGCCTGCGGCGGGTCTCGCGCAGGCGGGCTGCCATGACGGAGAGCCCCTCAGCGAGATCGGGCAGGTACGTGCCCGAATCGAGCCGGGCCAGGCCCCGGAGAACCTGGCAGGCCTCCCGTGCGGCATCCAGCGCCTCCCCCCGACGGCCCGACTCGGCCAGGCGCTCACTGAGCTCCAGCAGCCGACCGGCGCGAGCAACCCACTCGGGGGCAACGCAAGGGGAGGTCGACACGTCCGACAAGCCTCAGGAACTGGGGAAATGGTGGTGGGCTCACGCTAGACGGTGCGTGAGCGCCGCCGCGATGGGGAGACATCACCAAAGGCGCGCCCGGCCAAGGGCTCCTTTAGAATCGGCGCTGTGCTGGCGGGGGGCCGGCGGCTGCCGGCAGGACAGGCACGGTGACGACAGAGAAGGGAGCCGGTGTGAACGCGCTGTTCAGCCTGAACCACGTGGGGGTTCAGGTCGTCGCGATGCTCGCCACCTTCCTCCTGTGCCTGACGCTGGGTGCCGAGCGCCACCTGCGCCACAAGGACGCCGGCGTCAAGACGCACGTCCTGGTGGGACTGGGCTCGTGCCTGTTCACCCTCGTGTCCGCCTACGGCTTCGCCCCTATCACCGGCTCGGATGTCGCGGTGGACCCCAGCCGTGTGGCCGCGCAGATCGTCTCCGGCATCGGCTTCCTGGGAGCCGGGGTCATCTTTGTCAACAACGACACCGTCCGGGGCCTGACCACTGCCGCGACCGTCTGGCTCAGCGCCGCCATCGGCATGGCCTGCGGGGCGGGCATGATCCCCCTGGCGGCCACGGCGGTCGCGCTGGACTACATCGTCGTCCTGCTGCTGGGTCCCCTCACCTCGCGCCTGCAGCGCCGCCGCGGCGAGGTGACCGTGCGCATCGACTACGAGGTCGGCCGCGCCATCATGCCTGAGATCCTCCAGGCGGCCACGGCCTCCGGCTTCACGGCCACCCTGGAGGAGACCGAGATGACCCGCGGCGAGCACGGGCGCACCATGAACGCCGTCATGCGCTTCCACGGGCAGCGGCCCGCCGCCCATCTCATCGAGTCCCTCTCCGGGCTCGACGGTGTCGACGGCGTCGAGTGCCTCGAAGGAGGCCGGCTCGACTGAGCCCGCCCGGTGGGGGCGGCCGGGTGCCTCGACGAGGCCCACCGGACCACGCCGAGCCGCCAGATCCGAGTGGAATCGTCCGGAGGTGTCCAAATCTGTGACAAAGGCTCGGGAGGAGTTCATGCCCACGAGTAGAAACCGCATGATTCCAACGTTCCATCAGCGAGGCCAAGGGCTCTGGAGGCTCTTTGTCACAGATTTGGACATCCTCGGCCATATTGACGCCCGCTCCAAACCAGTGCTCCGGGGCCTGCCCCGAGCAGGCCCCGGATTAACTGAACCCGCTCCGGGGAGGGCTCCGGCGACGGACGGAGTAACGGGAATCAGGGGCGGGCCATGTCCCAGCAGCGGGCGCCCCCGGTCATGCCGGCCTCGTTGGGGACCACGACGACGTCGTCGCCGATCCTGGCCAGCTGGGCCGCCGCGATCCGCCGCGAGTTGCCGCCACCCAGGTAGAGGCGGTCCCACAGGTACATGGGGCGCAGGGCGTCGACGACGCGGCGCACCCGACGCGACCAGTGGGCGTCGCCCAGGCGCAGGCGCTCGTGCTCGCCGATGTAGTCGTCATAGGTCAGTCCCCAGCGCACCGGCCCCTGGGAGACCTCCACGTGCGGGGCCAGGACCCCGTTGTCGAAGACGGCGTTGCCCAGGCCCGTGCCCAGGGTCACGATCATCTCCAGGCCGTGGCCCGTGACGACGCCGGCCCCGGCGACCTCGGCGTCGTTGAGGACCAGGGAGGGGATGCCCAGGGCCCGGGAGATGGCGGTGCTCATGTCGAAACGGGCCCAGGCCTCCACCAGGTCGGGCAACACCTTGGAACGGGGGCCGTCCTTGGTGATGTAGTGCGGGGTGGCGATGACGACCCCGTGGCGGATCATGCCCGGCATCCCCACCGTCACCCGGTTCGCGCCCGGCAGCTGGGAGGCCAGCGAGGCGATGGTCTCCACCAGTTTCGTCGGCGGGAGCGGGTAGGGGGTCGGGGTGCGCACGGCGCGGGAGATGATGTTGCCCTCGCAGTCCAGCACCGAGGCCTTGATGCCGCCGCCTCCGCAGTCCACGGACAGAGTCGTTGTGCTCACGGCCGCGAGCCTAGTGGAAGCGCGAAGACGGTGCGGTTCAATGGGGGCATGCCACGCATCCGCCTCGACCTGGCCTACGACGGGACCTTCTTCTCCGGGTGGGCCGCCCAGCCCGGGCTGCGCACTGTCGAGGGGGTCCTCACCTCCGCCCTGGCCACCGTGCTGCGTGAGCCAGTCCGCCTCACCGTGGCCGGACGCACCGACGCCGGCGTCCACGCCGCCGCCCAAGTGGCCCACCTCGATGTGAGCCCCGAGGCCTGGGCCGCACTGCCCGGACGCTCCGGGCGCCTCCCCGAGGCAGCCCTGCTCACCCGGGTGGCGGGCGTCCTGGCCCGCGAGGCCCAGGAGAGCCTGACGCGCACGCCGCGCGGGGCCGGCGACGTTGTCGTCACCGGGGTGCGCACCGTGCCGGAGGAATTTGACGCCCGCTTCGGCGCCCTGAGCCGCCGCTACACCTACCGGATCGCCGACGCCGCCGCCCCGCGCGACCCCGCCCGGCGCGCCACCGTCCTGTGGCTGCCCGATGCGCTCGACGTCGAGGCCATGGACGCCTGCACCCGGCCTCTGCTCGGCGAGCACGACTTCCTGTCCTACTGCAAGCCCCGCCAGGGTGCCACGACCATCCGCACCCTGCGCACCCTGCAGTGGCGCCGGGCCGAGGCCGGGCCGGACTCGGGGTCGGACGTCGGGCTCGTGACCCTGAGCGTCGTCGCCGACGCCTTCTGCCACTCCATGGTCCGCTCCCTGGTGGGGGCGGGCCTGGCCGTCGGGCAGGGACGCAAGCCGGTCACCTGGCCGCGCGAGCTCCTGGACGCCCGCACGCGCCAGAGTGCCGCCCCCGTCGCCCCGCCGCACGGACTGACCCTGGAGGAGGTCACCTACCCGGCCGACGACGAGCTCGCCGCCCAGGCTGAGCGCGCCCGCACCACCCGGCATCTGAGCTGCTGATCCGCGGCCAGGAGCCCACCTGGCCGCGTGGTGCGATTCACGGAACTGGGCAGCCGCACCTTTTGACCCTCCCGTGGGGCGCCCGGTACTGTTGGCAATCGTCGTGCAGCACACGTGTGCGTGTCCGCGGTGCCGTCCCACTCGCCCCGGGTCGCCTGTGCTCCGACCACTCACCTGACCATGGTGGTCTCGCCGAACCGCGAACGCTTCACCGCGCTTCGGCGTGCCCACTCGCCAAGAGAAACGAAGGCAACGCCCGTGCGCACGTATACACCGAAGCCCGGCGACGTCGAGAAGAACTGGTACGTCATTGACGCCACCGACGTCGTCCTGGGTCGACTCGCGGCCCAGGCCGCCACCCTGCTCCGTGGGAAGCACAAGCCCCAGTTCGCCCCCAACGAGGACTGCGGCGACTACGTCGTCATCATCAATGCCGACAAGGTGGCTCTCACCAACGGCAAGGCTGACAAGAAGTTCGCCTACCGCCACTCCGGCCACCCGGGTGGTCTGACCGCCGTCTCCTACCGCGAGCTGCTGGCCACCCGCCCTGAGCGCGCCGTCGAGAAGGCCATCAAGGGCATGGTTCCCCACACCAAGCTCGGTCGCGCCCAGCTCAAGAAGCTCAAGGTCTACGCAGGTGCTGAGCACCCGCACGCCTCCCAGAGCCCGAAGACGTTCGAGATCACCCAGGTCGCCCAGTAAGCGCTCCAGCGCTCGGCACCCCGCGACAAGCAAAGGACATATCGTGGCTGAGACCACTGTCGACATTGACGCGCTGGACGAGGAGAACGCCCCCTCCAGCTACACCACCGAGACCGAGGAGTCCGCTCCTGGTCGCGGCCAGTCCATCACCGCCCCCGGCTCCGGCCTGGGTCGCCGCAAGGAGGCCGTCGCTCGCGTGCGCCTCGTTCCCGGCACCGGCCAGTGGACGCTCAACGGCCGCTCCCTGGAGGACTACTTCCCCAACAAGCTGCACCAGCAGCTCGTGCGCGCACCCTTCACCATCCTGGACCTCGAGGGTCGTTTCGACGTTGTCGCCCGCATCAACGGCGGTGGCGTCTCCGGCCAGGCCGGCGCCCTGCGCCTGGGCATCGCCCGCGCACTCAACGAGATCGACCGTGAGGCCAACCGCGCCACCCTGAAGAAGGCCGGTTTCCTCACTCGCGACTCGCGCATCGTGGAGCGCAAGAAGGCTGGTCTGCACAAGGCCCGCCGTGCCCCCCAGTACTCCAAGCGCTGATCGGGCCAGGTCCTGGCCGAACCGGCCGGGACTCCGCTCCGCTTGCCTACGACGGCGGCCGTCCCCTTCCCGGGGCGGTCGCCGTCGTCATGTGTCAGGGGCGGAGGGGAGCGGCCCGGGCGGCGCCGCCAAAGTCGATACGCAGCCGGCATGAAGCCGATGCTCCCAGGTGAAGGGCGTCATCTCGGGCGCGCGTCGCCGGCTGCGCGCCACCGCAGGACATCAGACCTTGTGCGCTGGCCGAAGGTTGGGCCCCGATGTTCGGCGCTCCGTGGCAGGATGGTGCTGTTTCGTCACCCCTCAGGAGGATTTCCATGGCTCGTCTCTTCGGAACCGACGGCGTACGCGGCCTGGCCAACGACCTGCTCACGCCGACCCTGGCCGTGCAGCTCGGTGAGGCCGCGGCCCGCGTCCTGACCAAGGACACTTCCGCCGCACGCAGCTCACGCAGAGGCCGCCCCCGTGCCATCGTGGGCCGCGACACCCGCGCCTCCGGAGAGTTCCTCGACCACGCCATCAGCGCGGGCCTGGCCTCCTCCGGCATCGACGTTACCCGCGTGGGCGTCCTGCCCACCCCGGCGATCGCCCACCTGACGGCCACCCAGGACATCGAGCTGGGCGTCATGATCTCCGCCTCCCACAACCCCTTCCCGGACAACGGCATCAAGTTCATCGCCCGCGGCGGCTACAAGCTCGCCGACGCCGTCGAGGACGAGATCGAGGCCCTCCTGGGCAAGATCAGTGACCGCCCCACCGGCGCCGACGTCGGCCGCGTCATCAAGGGTGAGACCGTCGCCGACCAGAACTACATCAACCACCTCGTCGACTCCGCCGCCACCGACCTGTCCGGGCTGCGCATCGTCGTCGACGCCTCCAACGGTGCCGCCTCCGTCGTGGGTCCTGCCGCGCTGCGGGCCGCCGGCGCCGAGGTCATCGTCATCAACGCCTCCCCGGACGGCCTCAACATCAACGACAACTGCGGCTCCACCCACCCCGAGCAGCTGCAGAACTACGTCAAGGCGGTGGGAGCGGACATGGGTGTGGCCTACGACGGTGACGCCGACCGCTGCCTGGCCGTGGACGCCGACGGCCAGCTCGTCGACGGTGACCAGATCATGGGCATGCTCGCCATCGGCATGAAGGCCGACGGCACCCTCGGCTCCGACACGCTCGTCGTCACCGTCATGAGCAACCTCGGCCTCATCCTGGCCATGCGCGAGCACGGCATCCGCACCGTCCAGACCGGCGTGGGCGACCGCTACGTGCTCGAGCGGATGCTCCAGGGCGGCTACACCCTGGGCGGCGAGCAGTCCGGGCACGTCATCGACACCGTCCACGCCACCACCGGTGACGGCGTGCTCACCTCCCTGCACGTGGCCGCGCGCGTCAAGCGCACCGGCAAGACGCTGGCCGAGCTGGCCAGCGTCGTCACCCGCCTGCCCCAGACCCTCATCAACGTCAAGAACGTCGACAAGGGCGCTGCCAGCACCAACAAGGCCGTGCAGGACGCCGTGGCCTCCGCGGAGAAGGACCTGGGCGAGACCGGCCGGGTCCTGCTGCGCCCCTCGGGCACCGAGCCGCTCGTGCGCGTCATGGTCGAGGCCGCCACCCAGGAGGAGGCCGACCGCGTGGCCCGCTCCCTGGCCGACACCGTCAAGAACAACCTCAGCCTGTGAGCTGACGGAGGCTCCCTCCCCGGGGCCGGTCGAGGCCGCCGCTACCAGCATGGTGGCCGGCCCCGCGGCTTACCTTGACCGCTGGAACGCTGCCTTGGGGCGATGGGGGACAATGGACCCGTGACCTCCCCGTACCGCATGACTCTCCTGACGGAGCCGCCAACCTGGCATGGCAGGGCCCTGAGCGGGAGGAGCCTTGACCTGCTCGCCGTGCTCGCCGGCAGCCAAGACGCCAGGGTGAGCGACGGCGCCCTCATTGAGGCCCTGTGGCCCGACGACGCCCCGGCCCGCCCCCTGCGGGCACTGCACGTCGTCGTCTCCCGGCTACGTGCCGTCGTGGGGGAGGGTGTCGTCGAGCGCAGCGGCGACGGGTACCGGCTGGAGCTGGCGGAGGCGGAGGTCGATGTCCGGGACCTGTCGGGCAGGGCGCACCGGGCCCGGGCCTGCGCCGCCGCCGGCCAGTGGGAGCAGGTCCTCGATCTCACCGACTCCCTGCCACCAGTGCCCGTTCCCGACGAAGCCGATGACAACGGTGGAGCGGGAGACGCCCCTGTGGTCCTCCTGCGGGAGCGGGCCGCAGCCCTGACCGAGGGGGCCCGCCGCGACTGGGGGCTCGCCCTGGAGGCCACCGGTGAGCACGAGCAGGCCGCGGACCTGCTGCGCCAGGCCGCCCAGCGAGACGCCGGAGACGAGACCGTCCTGGCCGCCCTCATGCGCGCCGAGTCCTGGGCGCGCTCACCCGCTGCGGCCCTGAGGATCTACGAGCAGTACCGCCGTCGGCTGCGCGAGCTGGGAGCCGTGCCCGGCCCCGCCATGCGCGCCGCCCACGAGGCCGTCCTGGCCGCCGAAAACCCCGTGCGCCACGGCCTGGAGCCCGAGCCCGAGCACTTCCTGGGGCGTGAGGCGGACGTGACCGGTGTTCTCAAGACCTTGAGCACCCACCATCTGGTGACGATCACCGGCCCCGGCGGAGTCGGCAAGACGACCCTGGCTCAGGTGGTGGCGGCCCGCAGCCGCCGCCCCGCCGTCTACGTCGTCGCCCTCGCCGAGGTGCCGCCCGGGGCCGATCTGACCAAAGTCCTGCTCGACGCCGTCGGAGGTTCCGCAGTCGTCAACGGCGACCCACGCCGCGATCTGGCCGCCGCCCTCTCCCAGCCCGGAACCGTCCTGGTGCTGGACAACTGCGAGCACCTGGCTGACCAGGTCGCCGACCTCGTCGGGTCGCTCCTGGGCGCCTGCCCCGACCTGCGTGTCCTGGCGACCTCGCGCCGCCCCCTCGACCTGGCCGCGGAGCACGTCCACCGCCTCGATGCCCTCGATGCGGCCTCCTCCGCCGAGCTCTTCCGCGCTCGCGCTCTGGCCGCTCGCCCCGGCCAGGTCATTGACGATGATGACCTGGGCGAGCTCCTGAGCCGGTTGGAGGGCATCCCCCTGGCCATCGAGCTGGCCGCCGCACGCACCCGCAGCCTGTCGGTCGGCCAGATCGCCGAGCGGCTGCCCGGCAGACCCGATCTGCTCACCGCCGCCCGCGACGCCCCGGCCCGTCAACGCACTCTGAGGGCGGTCATCGAGTGGTCCTGGAACCTGCTCGACGCCGCCGAGCGTCGCGCCCTGGCCCGGCTGGCCCTGCTCGCCGACGGTTTCACCCTCCTGCCCGCGGAGGCGCTCATCGGTGCGCAGGCCGCCGACCTCCTCGACGCCCTGGTCTCCCACTCCCTGCTCGTGGTGCGCGACCACGGCCTGCCCCGCTTCCACATGCTTGTCACCGTCCGCGACTTCGCCCTGGCGCAGCTGTCCGCCTCCGGTGACGAGGCCGAGGCCCGCGCGGCCCTGCACCAGTGGGCGGTGGACCTATGCTCCCAGATCCGCTTTCCCGTGGACTCCGGAGACTTCGGCGATGCCAGTCACCCTGAGGCGCGCCACCACGACCGTCTCTTCCAGCAGGTCGCCGACAATGAGGCCGTCATCCTTCAGCAGCTCGACCGGCTCCTGGCGCAGGCCGACGGCCACGGCTCGGATCGCCTGCCGGCGGAGCTGCGCGACGCGATCTGCCTCATCGGCGCCGCACTCATGCGCCTGTGGAGCGTTACCTGGAGCTATGAGCGCATCGCCGACTACGGTGCGCGCCTCATCGGTCCCGCCGTCCAACCGACCCAGGACCTGCGTGGCAACGAGGCAGGCCTAAGCGTCCTGGCCCTGTGCGTCACCCTCTTCGGGCTCCTGAGCCACGTGCCCGCACAGGTCCGCTCACGTCTGCCTGCGTCCTTCGACGGCGAGGGCACCTTCGCCCGGGTGCGGCGCTTCCTGCGTGCGGGCGACGAGCAGTGGCCCGAGCTGGCAGACGACGCCGACCCCTGGGTCGCCTGGGCGGCGACCCGCTGTCTAGCCGCCCAGCAGGAGGACGACGGCGACCCTCAGGCCTCCCTGGAGACCATCGAGGCCCTGCTGGGGCGACTCCACAGTCACGACCTGGCCGGCATTCACCTGCTTGAGCTCCACCTCCACCGGCTGCAGGTGCTCATGTCCCTGGGGCGTTACAGCCAGGTCGTTGACGCCTGCTCGCGCGCCCAGGTGCTCCTGGAGCGGGTCCTGCCCAGCTGGGGCGAGTTCTTCCGCACGACGCTGCAGTGGGGGGACGCCTACTGCACGGTCTACCTCGATCCGCGCCCTGAGACTGCAACCGAGCTGCTGGAGAGGCTCGAGTCCGTCGACCTGCCGGGAACCATACGCTTCATCCTCCGCTCCGTGCGCGGCGAGCTGGAGCTCACCCGCGGGAACGTGCGCACCGCCGCCCTCATCCAGCGCGTGAGCCTGCACTACGCCAGGCACTGGCGATCCATCCTGGGGGCCGGCTCCCAGTGGGAGCTCTACAACCTAGGTATGTGCATGGTCACTGACATCGAGCTCAGCCCCGACGACGCCGTCGAGCTCGATGCTGGAGCCATCCGTGCCCGAGCCACCTCGCTGCTACGTGACATCCTGTCCGACCCCGCTCCGCGGCAGCGGGACATCCCCACGATCATGGGCTTCGCCGCAGCTGTCGGTCTGTCCGCAGCAGCAGCCGCGGAGCCCGGCTCCCAACGACGGGCAGTGGGGGCCGAACTGGTCGCCACTGCCCTGGCCGTGGGTACTAATCAGACTTACCGTCTGCTCTCCCACGACTACCTGCGCACCCGCACCGAGCGGCTCGACACACCGGCGCTGGGTCAGGCCGAGGAGAGGATCCGGGGTCTGGACCGCAGCGAGCTCGTGGCTCACGCGGCCGACCTCGCCGGCCGTCTGGCGGGCGAGGTCGGCTGAGTCCTCGACGTACGGCTCAGGCGTTGCGCCGCTGGTAGCGGAAGACCGTCAGAGGAGCCGTGATGACCAGGACCAGCAGCGAGCCGATGATCGCGGCACGCACGTCCCCGGCCGAGCCCGCCGTTCCGTCCAGCAGATAGCGGCACCCGTCCACGATGTGTGAGACCGGGTTGTGGCGCACGAAGACCTTGAGCCATCCCGGCAGCGTCGAGGTGGGCACCATGGCGTTGGACAGGAAGGTCAGCGGGAACATGATGATCACCGAGAAGGAGGTGACCGCCTGGGCCGAGGAGAAGACCGTTCCCAGCAGCAGGAAGATCCATGCGATGGCCCAGGCGCAGCCCGCCGCCAGGGCGATGGCGCCGAGCGTGCCTGACCAGCCGTTCTCAGGTCGGTAGCCCAGGACGTAGCCGGTGAGTACGGTCAGTGAGGTGCAGATGAGGTAGCGCAGCACGTCGGAGACCATGGGGCCCAGGACGGGAGCGACCCGCGACATCGGCATGGCGCGGAAGCGGTCGAAGACCCCCTTGTCCATGTCCTCGCGCAGGTCCACGCCCACACTCTGGCTCGTGGTCAGCGCGTTCATGATGACGAGCCCGGGGACGATCGTGGGTAGGTAGGCCTTGACGTCCCCGGCAATGGCACCGCCGAAGAGCTCGCCGAACATGACGGTGAACATGATCGGTTGGAGAAGAACATCGAAGGACTCCCCAAAGTTGCGCACCATGGTGATGAGTGAGCGCCAGGCCATGGCCAGGGTATCCGGGACGAGTCGGGCCTCGCTGAAACGCGAGACGCCGGAGGACAGGGAGGTGCTGGTCGATGTGGTTGTGGCTGCTGGGACGGTCATGACTGCTCCTTGACATTTGAAGGACGGGCGGATGGGGAAGCGGGCGAGGCCGCGTCGTCGTGCCGCCCTTGCCCGGTCAGGGCCATGAAGACCGAGTCCATGCTGGGGCGGTCCACCGAGACGGTTCTGGGGGACAGGCCGGCGTCGCGCAGTGCCACGAGCACCTCGGTGGCCACCGACGCATTGTTCAGCGGCGCCTGCAAGTGGGTGCCTTGATCGACGGTCGCCGGGGCGTGACCGGTCACCCGCTCGATGATGGCGGCGGTGGCCGCCTGGTTCTCGGGGGTCGCCGGGGTTAGCACCAGGGAGCTGCTGCCCACCCGGTCCTTGAGCTCATCGGGTGTGCCCTCGGCGATGAGCCGTCCGGCATCGATGATGCCGACCCGGTGAGCCAGGCGGTCGGCCTCCTCCAGGTACTGGGTGGTCAGCAGGATCGTGGAGCCGCCCTCCACCAGGGAGCGGATGACGTCCCACATCTGCTCGCGCGTGCGCGGGTCCAGACCAGTGGTGGGCTCGTCGAGGAAGACGAGCGGGGGACGGGAGATGAGCGAGACCGCCAGGTCCAGTCGGCGCCGCATCCCACCGGAGTAGCCGCTCACCCGCTTGCCACCGGCCTCAGTGAGGCTGAAGGCGGCCAGCAGCTCGTCGGCCCGCTCACGCGCCCGGCGCCGGCCAAGACCCAGAAGGCGCCCGAAGAGTCGCAGGTTCTCCACCCCGGTGAGCGTCTCGTCGACGCTGGCGTACTGGCCCGTCACCCCGATGAGGCTGCGCACCGCATGGCGCTCGCGGACGACGTCGTGCCCCAGGACCATTGCCTGACCGCGAGTGGGCGCCAGCAGGGTAGTGATCATGCGCAGCGCCGTCGACTTGCCGGCACCGTTGGGGCCGAGCAGGCCGTAGACGATGCCGGTGGGGACTTCCAGGTCAAGGCCGTCAACGGCGGTGAAGGAGCCGAAGGTGCGGGTCAGGCCATCGGTCCTGATGGCCGGTGCCTCGCCCGGTGAGGGGGATTCGCTTACTGTTCGTGTTGCCATGCCGCCAAGGCTGGACCCCGGCGGTTTCACAGCGGCTTCAACGCGACACCGTCCGGTTTCACGCCGTTTCGTTCCGTTCATGGACCATGTCAGGGAGGTGCTGATCACGGCGGACGGTAGGGCTACTATCCTCATGAGTCACTCCATAGCTCCCCGAGGAGTCCCTATGGCAACGTTTTCGTCGCGAGTGTGGTCATGATGACCGCCCTTCTCCATCACAAGGTCTTCGGCTACGGGGCTCGTTCGTGTCGTTGTGGCGGGTACTGGAAGAACACTGTCGACAACCGCGGGCGCCCCTACCTGACCAAAGAGATGAGCGAACTGCGGGCACGCAACATCAGTGAAGACGAGTGGCAGATGCTCCTGGCCGAGGTCCAGCAGCTGCTCCGGGATGCAGAAGCCGGTCGTCTCAACTACGACAACAGTTACACCAAGGGCGTCGTCTGCAGGGCACAGAGTGCGCATGACGTGCTCGAGGCCCGCCTGGAGCTGACAGTCAACCTCGACGGAGAGCAGCGCCATCTGCGGCTGTACTTCAGCGAACCGGATGATGAGGACCGTCTGCTGCTCTCGCTCAGCCTCCGCCACAAGCGAGGCGGAATGATCGGGCTGGAGGAGCAGGACGAGCACATCGCCTCGGCTCAGAGGCGTTTCGAGTCCTGGGTGCAGACGCGGAGAGCGAAGTGATGTGAGATGCGACGATGCACTCCCCGCAGGATCGAAGCAGAGGCTAATATATCGCCACCGATATATCCCACAAGGTGGTGAGTGAACATGGACATCTACGAGCTTCTCGGTGAGGATCCGGACGCCCCTGGTCACAAGCATGCGCGCAGCCTGGTCGCTGCCGACCATGCGCTGGTCCGTGACCTCGTCGCCGTGCGCGATCGCAGCGGGATGACTCAGGCTGACGTTGCGCGCATCATGGGCACTAGTCAGGCATCCGTCTCCCGGTTCGAGTCGGGCCACTCGGATGCTCACCTGTCGACGGTGCGCCGCTATGCCAAGGCAGTGGGTGCGCTTGTCCGCCACGAGGTGATTGCTGTCGGAGAGCAGAACGTTCGTCGTGCCGCTCGCAACGCTGGTATGCCTGACTACAGGTGGGAGTCATCCTCTACGGAAGCGGCGCGACGGGTATCTACGGGCAAGCTGGTGGGGGCATGATGTCCGCGCCGAGTTCAGGTGAGACGAGCAATCAGCACTTCTCGCTTCGATCGGCCGCCGTCCTACAGCTTCAGACCTTCCGTGTCATCTGTCAGCCGCAGGACATAGAGAAGGACTTCGTTCAGTGGCGCATCAGCCCCATTGAAGTGCAGATGGCGCAAGAGGAGACGGCTCCGATCCACGCTCTTGTCGGTGATCTTGCCATCGGTGCCGGTGAATGGTTCGTCGGCGCGACCGCCAGTATGGTGTTCGCTGCTTCTGATGACGAAGCTGACGAGACCGCGATGCAAGAAGATCTCGCTGCTGTCGCGCAGCGCTACGGCCCCTGGGCTGCACGTGTGCTGTGGGATCACGTCTCAGCGGCTGCACGTACAGTGTCGGCACTTTGTCCTGGGAGCGTGGGGTGCATCGATATTCCTGGGGACATGCCGGATGTCACCTACCCGTCTCCCGCCGGGCAGACCGGTCGCACCGCGAACGATGAGTAGTGATGTGATGAGTGAGCGATTGCGTCATGAGATGGCTGCCCCGTCCGGCGAGGCACCTGTTTCGAGCGACGGCGTTTCAAAGTCGGGCGATGTCGGTGGTGCCGGAGCTGCGGCGGGCGGCCTTGTCACGGGCCGCTTCGTAGCTCTCGTAGAAGATGGGCGCAGAAATCCCGTTGGTCCGGCCCTGCTCGTAGACGGTCCGGCACACGAACAGCAGGTCAGCGGTGTTGCCATGCAGCGTCATGATCCGTCGGGTGAGAAGATTCTTGGCGAACATCCGCTTCATGAGGGGCGCGGACACGGCGGTCGGCAGCCGATAGGCGAGCATCTCGCCGCGGTAGCGCCTCAGATCAACGCCGCGCGAGGCCACGATCCTCGATGTTTCCCGGATCGCCTTGACCACCCCGGCGAGCATCCTGGTAGAGCCCATGAGCTGCTCGGCGGCGTGCGTCGTGTCCTCGACGTCGCCGTACATTGCTGCTACGGCACCGACGCCGGCGTTGATCGCCATATGCAGCCAGATCCACTCGAGCATGTCATGGGGGCGCTCGAGGCCGACACCGCAGGAGCCGAACAGCGCCTCCACCCTCTCGTAGCCCGGGAAACGGGCTCTGTCTTGCCGCTCCAGCATGATGTGGTCGAAGATGCAGCAGGTGAGCTGTTCCCCCGTGATGCTCCCGCCCGCCACCGGGTACCCCAGGAGGACGTCGCGGCCGGCCATCAAACGGTCGAGCTCCTCGCGCTCTCCCCAGAACCCGCAGAACAGAAGCACGGGTCCCTCGATCCCGCTTGTGCGGAGGTCGGCCATCACCTCGGCGATCCTGCCCTGCGGCACTGAGACCACGATGAGGTCGTAGCTGGTGCGTCTCTGGTGGTGAACGGTGTACTGGTCACGGGTCAGCGAGCCTTTCGGGTCAGTCCTGCCATCGAGGATCTCGACCTCGAGTGAGCTGACTGAGGCCCTCGTGCTGCTTTGTCGCACCAGGTGCTCGACGTGGTGACCGGCCTTCTGGAAGAGGTATCCGTACGTCGTCCCGATCACCCCCAGACCGACGACGAGGACGTGCATGGGAGCTGTAGGTGTTGCCTGCGTTGTCATGACCGTGAGCCTGTGGCCCTCCGGTTTCACCGGTTTCACGGTGGCTTCAGGGACGGGCGCTCAGGACTTGCGCCGCAGGACCCGGCTCATGCGGTGCTCGGCGTCCTTGGTCAGGACCAGGGTGGCCCGCCCCAGGAAGGTCGTCATATCAGACTGATGAAGAGTGGGTTCTGGTGTGATTCAAACAGGTGCGGATGCCACTACTTTTAACATGCAAACCTCATCGTGTCTGTATTGTTTGATTGACGACCACAGTGTGCTGTTTTATTATTTGTTTATGATTAATAGCAACATCGCCACCTTGCGTAAAAAGCATCGCTGGACTCAGGAAGCATTGGCAAACAAGGTTGGCGTCTCTCGGCAGACCATTGCCAAGTGGGAGGCTCCGGGCGGTAATCCCGACATTTCCTCATGTATTCGGTTAGCGCAGGCGTTCGATGTTGCGATCGACGATCTTGTCAACGGCGACACTTCATTTGTTGCCATGCTTGATCGCCCCGGCAAATACATATTTGGTACCGTTGTGATCGATCAGGATGGGAGACTCACGCTTCCAGTGCGTGCCAGAAAAGTATTCAACATTAAGCCTGGCGACGAACTCCTACTTATCGGCGACATCGATCAGGGGCTCGCTTTGATGGATGCGCGGTTCTTTGTGCAGGCTGCTCGTCACGTGGAGGGAGGTCATCGTGCGGCACATGACAATACTGAATACTAAGCGAAAGAGGGTGCGCGTGTTGATAATCATTTGCGCCGTGATTGGCTTGCTCGGGGGAGGCGTGACTTATTATGCTCATCGAAATATGACCTATGATCGGGCTGCTGAAACGGTTGTTCGTCGTGCTGGTTTTGTCGAAAGGCAGGTAACGCTGCCGAGCGGTTCAGTCATTCACTATGGTGAAGGGCCTGCCAATGGTTCGCCGCTCATGTTGGTCCACGGCCAGCAAACAACGTGGAGGGACTATAGTGCGGTGCTCGGAGAACTATCTCAACGCTATCACGTGTTTGCGGTCGACTGTTATGGCCATGGTGGATCGAGTAAAAATCCGGCAGATTATACGGCGATCAAGAATGCGATTGATTTCGTGTGGTTTATCCAGCATGTTGTCAAGTCTCCAGTCTTGATCTCCGGTCACTCTTCGGGAGGTCTGTTGGCGACTATCGTTGCCGCCAGGGCTCCGCAGCTTGTCACTGGTTTGTTGATTGAGGATGCGCCATTCTTTGCGACTGAACCTGGAAGGGCTGAGAAGACATTTGCTTGGCTCGGGTTTCGCGATATGCATCGTTTTTTGCGAAGCGGTGAACGAAATTTCACCCGCTACTCGCTTGAGCACACCTATCTTGCGCAAGTTCTTGGGCAAAAGAACTTTGATGTGTTTGTTAAGCGTCCTGCCCTCGATTACATGAGGCGCCACCCTGGCGAAATACCGCGCCTTTGGTATTATCCTCCTGAGCTGCATGTCAATGAGTTCTTCGACTTGACGGCTAACTTGCAGGATGGTACGGGCGCCTATGACTTACGATTTGGTGAGACCTTCTATGATTTCTCGTGGTTTGCTGGTTTTAATCAGGCGGAAACACTGAAGGCTGTGCGCTGTCCGTCAATTATTTTACATGCTGCTCATCCATCAAATATGCAGGGCTACTATGATGGTCGTGGGGTGCTGCTCGGTGCTATGGATGATCGTGATGCGTCGCGTGTCCACTCGCTTCTCTCTCGTGGCACTCTAGTTGACAACGTTAAAAGCGGTCATGATATTCATTCTGAACAACCTGAGGTTTTTATCAAGGCTGTCGATGATCTTCGTTAACTTTGTTGCAGGAGTGGGGTGGGAGTGTTTTCTGAAAATCAAAATCGGTGCCGACGCCACGATGTTAACGCTGGGTGAGATCGGCATCCGGTAGGCGAGCATCTTGCTGCGGTAGCGCCTCAGGTCGACGCCGCGCGAGGCCACGATCTTCGATGTCTCCTGAATCGCCCTGACCACCTGGACGAGCATCCTGCTGGAGGTCATGGACTGTGTGGTGGCGTACTGACCGAGGGGCCTGGTAGGTCTGCTGCACCGGACTCTCCGGGGAATCGGCATGTTGGTGTCCCCATCGGTGATAATGGGACCTTCGAACCTCAGGTCGCGTGAACACGAACCTTGGAATCATGCGGTTTTGCTTCGTTACCACGAGAACGGTCTGGGCCTTTTGTCACCGATGTGGACATCCTTGGCCCCTCTTCGGGTTGCTGACGGTGCATGTCTGATGCCGGTTCGGGCATGTCCCTCTTCTGGTGCGGTCTACTCCACGAGGGTGGGGATCTACTGGCCAGGGGTTGTGCGCACTGCACGAAGGTCCTACCTACCTGGAGTACACCCAACCCTCCCGCAGTAGCACCCGACCCTCGTGCAGTGCGCGCCCAAGGCCTGCACGGCGACAGCGGGCGGCCCGCCCCTCCAAGGAGCCGGCGGACGACTCCCACCCCCAGGCGGCTCGCCCCCGCTGGAGTCTCAGCGCGAGGACGAGGGGGACGGGCGCTCAGGACTTGCGCAGCAGGACCCGGCTCATGCGGTGCTCGGCGTCCTTGGTCAGGACCAGGGTGGCCCGCCCCCGGGTGGGGGCGATGTTCTCGCGCAGGTTGACCAGGTTGACGCTCTCCCAGATCTCGTTTGCTCCAGCTAGGGCCACGTCGTCGGGGATCTCGGCGAAGCGCCGGAAGTACGAGCCCGGCTGGGTGAAGGCCGTGTGCTTGAGGGTGAGGAACCGGTCCAGATACCAGCGGCGGATGTCGTCGGGGTCGGCGTCGACGTAGATCGAGAAGTCGATGAAGTCGCTCACCGCCAGCGCCGAGGCCCCCGGCCGCGACCCCCGCGGGGCGGGCTGGAGCACGTTGAGTCCCTCCAGCACGAGGATATCGGGACGCTCCACCGTCACGTGCCGGTCCGGGACGATGTCGTAGACCGTGTGGGAGTAGACGGGCGCCTGGACGCACTCGCTGCCGGACTTCACCGCCGCCACGAACTCCAGCAGCGCGCGACGGTCGTAGGACTCGGGGAATCCCTTGCGGGCCATGAGTCCTCGCTCCTCAAGGACCCGGTTGGGCAGCAGGAAGCCGTCGGTGGTCACCAGGTCCACCCGGGGCGTGTCCGGGAAGCGGGCGAGCAGGTGGGCGATGAGTCGCGCCGTCGTCGACTTGCCCACGGCGACCGAGCCGGCCACCGCGACGATGAAAGGCGTGGGCGGCTCCCTCACCCCCAGGAAGGCGCCGGTGCGGTGCGCCCGCTCGCGCGAGGTGGTGATGTAGTCCTCCAGCAGCGCGGTCAGGGGCCGGTAGACGGCGTCGACCTCGGCCAGGTCGATGGGGTCGCCCAGTCCCCGCAGCTTCTCGACATCGGCCTGGGTCAGCGGCAGCGGCGCCGAGGACGCCAGGGCGGACCACTGGTCCCGGTCCAGCTCGATGTAGGGCGAGGCGCACGGGAAGCCCAGGTCACTCGGGTCGCTCAGCTCGGATGTCACTGACACAGTGTCGCAAATGACAAGGCGCGGCGGACGATCCCCGGGGAACGAATGGGGCTCGTCGGGGTGCTGGCGGGGAATCGAGGTCGCACTGAGATCGCACTGAGATCACGCCGAGATCACATCGACGTGTCCCTGCGCTCGTTGTCAACGCCGCGCCGGCGTGATTCGATCGGAGCATGTGTGGAATTGTCGGCCATGTCGGCCCTCCGAGTGAAACTGGTTCCTCCCGTTCCCTGACTGTTCTGATGGATGGCCTCGGCCGTCTGGAGTACCGTGGCTACGACTCTGCGGGCGTCGCGCTGGTGGGCCCCTCCGGCCTGGATGTCGTCAAGGAGGCGGGCAAGCTCTCGGGCCTGCGCGCCATCCTGGAGGCCACCCCGCCGGCTCCCGCCACCGCGGGCATCGGCCACACCCGCTGGGCCACCCACGGCGGCCCGACGACGGTCAACGCCCACCCCCACCGCGCCGGCCACCTCGCCGTGGTTCACAACGGCATTATTGAGAACTTCCGCCCGCTGCGCGAGGAGGTCGAGGCCGCCGGGCGTGAGCTCCTCTCCGACACCGACACCGAGGTCGTCGCGCACGTCCTGGACATCGACTTCACCTCTCGTCTGCGCCAGGACCCGGCTGCCGCCTCCGACCCGGCCCGGGTCGCCGACCTCCTGGTCGCCTCGATGCAGGCCGTCACCGCCCGCCTCGAGGGCACCTTCGCGCTGCTGGCCGTCACCGCCCTGGCCCCCGCGGCGATCGTCGCCGCCCGCCGCTCCAGCCCCCTGGTCATCGGCCTGGGTGAGGGGGAGAACTTCCTGGGCAGCGACGTGGCCGCCTTCGTCGCCTTCACCAAGAAGGCCGCCGAGGTCGACGACGACCAGGTCCTCCTGCTGACCGCCGACGCCGTCCACGTCTGGGACCAGGACGGCAAGGCCGTCGAGCCCAAGACCTGGGAGGTCTCCTGGGATGCCTCCGCCGCCGTCAAGGGCGGCTACGACACCTTCATGGACAAGGAGATCCACGAGCAGCCCACCGCCGTGGCCGACACCCTGCGCGGCCGCGTCGACGAGCGCGGTGAGCTCCAGCTCGACGAGATGCGCATCGACCCCGCCGTCCTGCGCAGCGTCGACAAGATCATCGTCATCGCCTGCGGCACCGCCGCCTACGCCGGGCACGTCGCCAAGTACGCCATCGAGCACTGGTGCCGTATCCCCGTGGAGGTCGAGCTCGCCCACGAGTTCCGCTACCGCGACCCGGTCGTCAGCGAGAAGACCCTGACCGTGGCGATCTCCCAGTCCGGCGAGACCATGGACACCATCCAGGCCGTGCGTCACGCCCGTGAGCAGGGCAGCAAGGTCCTGGCCATCGTCAACACCTACGGCTCGACCATCGCCCGCGAGGCAGACGCCGTCCTCTACACCCACGCCGGCCCGGAGGTCGCCGTGGCCTCCACCAAGGCCTTCCTCGCCCAGATCACCGCCTGCTACCTGCTGGGGCTCTACCTGGCCCAGCTGCGCGGCAACAAGTGGCCCGACGAGGTCGCCGAGTACCTGGACAACCTCGCCGCCATGCCGGACCGCATCCAGCACGTCCTGGACCACCAGGAGGCCAGGGTGCGTGAGCTGGGCACCGCGCTGGCGGACAAGTCGTCCTTCCTGTTCCTGGGCCGCCACGTCGGCTTTCCGGTGGCGCTGGAGGGGGCGCTCAAGCTCAAGGAGCTCGCCTACGTCCACGCGGAGGGCTTCGCCGCCGGCGAGCTCAAGCACGGCCCGATCGCGCTCATCGAGGAGGGGCTGCCGGTCTTCGTCATCGTGCCCACCCCGCGTCGCCCTGTCCTGCACGACAAGGTCATCTCCAACATCCAGGAGATCCGGGCCCGCGGTGCGCGCACCATCGTCATCGCGGAGGAGGGGGATACCGACGTCGAGCCCTTCGCCGACCACATCATCCGGGTGCCCGTCACCCCCACGATCCTGTGGCCGCTGCTGACCGTGGTGCCGCTGCAGATCTTCGCCGCGGCGCTGGCCGGTGCCAAGGGGCTGGATATCGACCAGCCGCGCAACCTGGCCAAGTCCGTCACCGTCGAGTAGGGCCGACGCCGAGACGTCGACTCGACTCGCAACGGCGCCGAGCTCGTATCCCGGGCTCGGCGCCGTCGTCTACAGGGCGGGGCGAAGGGACCTGATCTGCTGCTTCGTGCGGGCCTGTGAGCGTTGGGAGGACAGGGCCAGGTCGTCGTCATTGTCGACGTGGTCGGCCTGGGCGACGACGAAGGCCTGGGCCATACCGCCGTCGTGGGCCAGGGAGAGGTGCCAGTGGCCGATGCCGGCCTGGCGCGCGGCCATCGCGGCCGCCCCGGTTAGGCGCAGGCGCGGCGGCGTGCCGGGCATCGAGGTCACCTCGATGTCCTGGTACTCCCACCCCTGGGGCGCGTCCAGCCCGAGCTCGGCGTAAGCCGACCCCAGGGCCTTGAGAACCGCCTCCTTGGCCGCCAGGCGCGCCCCGAGGGAGGCTGCCCGCTTCTGGCAGGCGGCCAGCTCGGCGGGGGTGAAGAGCCGCTCGCGCAGGCCGGGTACCCGGTCCATGTAGCCTTCGAGGCGGGGGATATCAACCAGATCGGTCCCTACAGCGCGAATCACTCGGCCATTGTGCCGGGTGAACGGGGACGGCGAGGGGTGAACGCGCCACCTAGTTCTAGAAAGGACAACTTCTTGCCGCCTGCCCGACGGCGGCTGACCTGGACCTGCAGCCACCGAGTGAGTCCCGTTGTGTGAAACTGCCTGTCTCAAAGCCGCGTTGGAGGGGCGAGGAGAGCGGAGCGGAGGACAATGGGACGGGTGAGTGACCTCAACGACCTCCCGCGTTCCCACGACGTCACCGACCCCACCACCTGTGCCTGGCCCGCCCGGGAGATAGCGTCCGCGGAGGCCCCCGTCACCGCGGGCACCGACCGCTACATGAGAGCCGCCGCCCACGCGGTGGCTCGGGCGGCACTGCGCGAGCTGCGCCAAGGAGCCGGCACTGCGGGCACCGCGGCGGTCCCTGCCCGGTCGGTTCTGGCGCCAGTGTCTTCAGCGAGTCCCGTGGGGACGGCGCCGACCCCCTCCTCACCGCTGTCCCCGACGACGCCGCTGGGAGGAACGGGTGGTGGAGCAGGCGCGTGCGCGAGCCCCGGATGGATCTCCGGGGCCCCGGTACTCCTCTTAGTCGGCGGCGGCCACAACGGGGCCGACACCCTCCTGGCCGGTGGCCTGCTCGCCCACAGCGGCTGCGCGGTCAGCGCCGTGCTCGCCACCGAGCACCCCCATCCCGTCGCCCTGGAGGAGGCCCGCAGCCACGGCGTCACCATCCACGGAGCCGGCTACCGCAGCGATGACGGAACCGATCAGGCCTTAGCCGAGGCCGTGGCCGCTATCGAGGCCTTCCTCGTCCGCGGCGGACTCGTCCTGGACGGGCTCACCGGCATCGGCGCCACCGGGGCGCTGCGACCCGACGCCGCCGCTCTCATCGCCCCGCTCATCGCCGCCGGAGAACCGGGGCACCGCCCGCTGCGCGTCATCGCTGTCGACCTGCCCAGCGGAACCGGCGTCGACGACGGCACGGTGAGCGGCCCGGTCCTGGCCGCCGACCTCACCGTCACCTTCACCTGCCTCAAGGGATGCCAGTGCCTGCCCCCGGCCCGCCACCTGTGCGGCGTCGTCGAGGTCGTCCCCCTCGGGCTGCCCACGCCCACGAGCCGGCCCCTGGCCCGCCACCCCGCCGACGGCGCCCTGGGCGACTACCTGAGACGAGCCCTTCGCGAGCCGGGCCCCGATGACCACAAGTACACCCGTGGCGTGGTCGGCCTGTGGGCCGGCAGCGAGACCTACCCCGGCGCCGCCGTCCTGGCCGCCAGCGGCGCCGTGCGCGCCGGCTCCGGCATGGTGCGCCTGTCCGCCCCCAGGCGCGTGGAGGACCTCGTCCTGGCGGTCCGACCCGAGGTCGTCCCCACCGCCGGACGCGCTCAGGCGCTCGTCCTGGGGCCGGGCATCGACCCCGCCGACACCACCAGGGCCGATGAGGTGCGGGCCGTCCTCGCCTCCACCCTGACACCCTCCGGCCAAGACAGCCAGTGCCCCACCCCGGTCCCCACCGTCGTCGACGCCGGCGCCCTGAGCATCCTGACCGAGCTCCTCACCGAGGAGCTGGGCTGCACGCCGCTGCACGTGCTGACCCCGCACGCCGGAGAGGCCGCCGCGCTGCTGATCGCACTGGAGGACAAGGGGGCGGCGGCGCGGGAGACCCATAGATGGAACCGCGAGCGCGTCGAGGCCCACCCGGGGCTCGCCGCCCGCGAGATCTGCCGCCTCACCGGCGCCACTGTCCTGCTCAAGGGAGCCACCACCCTCATCGCCGCACCACAGCGCCCCCTGGTCAGCGTGGACAGCGGCCCCGGCTGGATGGCGAGTGCCGGAAGCGGGGACGTGCTGGCCGGGATCCTCGGAGCGGTCCTGGCCGGCGCCGCAGCCCGCTGGGAGCAGGAGACAGTGCCCGCCGCCTCGGGCCCGGCCTCAGTAGACGTCCTGGTTGAATCGGTGGCCGCCGGCGTCAGGCTGCACGCGCTCGCGGGGGCCTACGCCGCTGCAAGCCCGCAGGGCGCCGGGGGCGCGGGGGCCGGTGGGCACCCGATCGCCGCCCTGGACATCGCCGCGGCCCTCGGCCCGGCCCGCCTCGAGCTCAACCGGCTCCAGGCGGTGCCCCACCCTTGAGGTGCGGCGCCTGAAGCGGTACCCAGCAGGCCTTCCGGCTCGAGGCGTGGGCCAGGAAACAGCGGCGCCCCCGGCCACCCAGTGCGACAATCGCGCCGTGACCACCTCCCTGGACTCTGCCGCAACGACCCCCTCCACCGCTCCGCGATCCGCGCTCGCCCAGTGCGCGCCACCGGCGGCGGCTACCTCGCGGGCCGTCATCGACCTGGAGGCCGTGGCCCACAACGGGCGGCGCCTGGCGCAGGTGGCGGGCGTGCCGTGGATGGCCGTGGTCAAGGCCGACGCCTATGGTCACGGGCTGGGACCGGTCGCCCTGACCGCCCTGTCAGCGGGAGCCTCCTGGCTGGGAGTGGCCCAGCTCGCCGAGGCCCTGACCCTGCGCTGCCTGCTGGATGAGGCCGGCGTGAGCCGCCCGGTGGGGGAGCCCTCCGCGCAGGCCCCCCGGGTCCTCACCTGGCTCCTGCCCGTCATGGATCCTGCCCGGGCGGCCGCCGAGGACTCGCCCCTGCGCGCCGCCCTGGCCGCCGACCTGGACCTGTCGGTGTCCACCCCGCCCCAGCTCGAGGCCCTGTCGGCGGCGGCCCGGGCGCAGGGGAGGACGGCGCGTCTCCACCTCAAGGTCGACACCGGCATGTCGCGCGGCGGCGCCACCCCCGAGGAGCTGCCGGCCCTGGCCGCCGCGCTGAGGCGGGCCGAGGACGAGGGGACGGTCGACGTCGTCGGCCTGTGGTCCCACCTGTCGCGCGCCGACGAGCCTGCCAGCGGCTCCACCGAGGAGCACCTGGAGCGGTACCGGCAGGCCGAGCAGGTCGTCCGGGCCGCCGGCCTCAACCCGCCCATCCACCACCTGGCCGCCACCGGAGGACTCCTGTGGCACCCGCAGGCCCGTATGGACCTGGTGCGCGCAGGCATCGGCCTGTACGGGTTGAGTCCCGACCCCTCCGTGGCCACCGGCGCCGAGCTCGGGCTGCGGCCCGCCATGCGCCTGGAGTCCCCTCTGGTGCAGGTCAAGCGCATCGAGGCCGGGCAGGCCGTCTCCTATGGGGGGACCTGGAGCGCCCCCACCGACCGCTGGGTGGGGCTCGTGCCCCTGGGATACTCCGACGGCATCCCCCGCGCCGCCAGCTCCACCGGCCCCGTGGGAGTCGGCAGCATCATGACCACCATCGTGGGGCGGGTGTGCATGGACCAGGTGGTCGTCGACCTCGGCCCGGCCGTGGACGAGACCGGAGCGCCCCTGCCGGCACCGGCCCAGGTCGGGGAGACCGCCGTGCTCTGGGGAGACCCCCAGGACTCAGACCAGGAGGCCGTCCCCACCGCGGATGAGTGGGCGCAGGCCTGCGGCACCATCAACTACGAGATCGTGACCCGGTTGGGAGCTCGCGTCCCGCGCTGCTACGTCGGGGAGCCCGGCACCGGCGACTACTCTCGACCCTAGACGGCAGACGTCGGATATCGCCGGTCCCCATCAGGCCGGCCGGTTCCACCATCGGACCCATGCACGGATGAGGAGGGAATATGAGCACAGCGCCGCACACACCTGAGACCGCCCCCGAGATCACCATTGCCACCGGCAACGCCGACGAGACCCGGGCACTGGGTGCCCGCCTGGCCCGCCTGCTGCGCGCCGGCGACCTCGTCATGCTCTCCGGCGGACTGGGGGCCGGCAAGACCACGCTCGCCCAGGGCGTCGGTGCGGCCCTGGGGGTGCGCGGCCGGGTCTCCTCACCCACCTTCATCATCGCCCGCGTGCACCCCTCCGTCTCCGACGGCCCCGACCTCATCCACGTTGACGCCTACCGGATCACCTCCCTGGAGGAGATTGACGCCCTCGACCTGGACTCCTCCCTGGACCGCGCCGTCACCCTGGTCGAGTGGGGCGAGGAGAAGGTGGAGGCCCTGAGCCCCGACCGCCTGGAGATCCAGGTGCTGCGCCCCCACGGAGCCGTGCGCGCCGAACGCCCGCAGCCCGACGACGCCCCCGCCGGGGCCGAGCACTCCGCCGGCTCGGTAACGGGGGAACCGGTCGTGGACCTCGGCGAGGTCGACGACGGCAACCGGACGATTATCGTGCGCGCCGTCGGTCCGCGCTGGGCCGACGTCGACCTGAACCCCCTGGCCGCAGAGGCCTCCTGCCAGCCTGGAGCGCCGCTGTGAACACTCCCACCACCGTGGCACCGGTCCGCAACGCCACCCCGATCCTGCCCGCCCAGTGCGCCCGGCGTCCTCGGCGTCCCCGGCACCTGCTCCTGCCGGCTGCGGCGGCGACGCTCCTGGGCGTCTGCCTCCTGACCCCGGCGCCGGTCCGCGCCGCTGCCGACACTAGTGCCCGACTTGCACCGATCACGTCGGCCGGCGGCGTGGCGGGTGTCTCGACCGACGCCGACTCGCGTGACGAGGCCAAGGCGCTCATGGAGAGCGAGTGCGTCGCTCAGGTACGTCAGAGCACCGGTGAGCAGGGCGAGATCACGGTGGGCGATCCGCGCAGCGTCTACACCTGGGCCTCCGGCTTCCTTGACGGCTCCCAGCCCACCGCGCAACCCGTCGACACCGGCGACTGGGCCGCGACCGTCTCCTCAGGCGGCAAGCCGGTCGGTCTTCTCGAGGTGGTCCATGACAAGGGGCACGCCACCTGCACCCCCGTGTTCGACGACGACCTGGCCACCGACGTCGACCAGATGGGCGAGGCCCACCTCGTCCACGACCGCAACGCCAACGCCTGGTACTCGCTGAGCGGCACCACGGTGACGGCGATGGGGGAGGCCGCCACCCGGCGCCTGGCCGGTCCCATCGATCTGCGCGACTATGGAGAGATCCTGCGTGAGCGCGCCGGGTCCAAGCCCAAGACCTCCGCCGCTCAGGGCGAGGAGCGCTCCACCACGGGGGGCTGGGCGATCTGGGGGCCGGTCCTGGCGGTCGTCGTCGTCGGGATCCTCACCGTCATCATCACGGTCCGTCACGAGCGTAAGGTGACCGCCCCGCTGCGCCAGGCCCGCAACCGCGCCGACATGGCCGAGCGCGCTGATCGGCTCAGCCGGGACGAGTCCGACACCCAGGGCGCCGCAGTGCGGCGGGGCATCCCCCGCGCCGCCATCGACCTGTCCCTTCTGGGGGACGGGGTTGAGGATGACGCCGACGCGACCGTCGGTGAGACCCTGGGGGACACGATCCCCGAGAGCCGCGTCAACCTGCCACGAGACCCGAGGGCATAGGCTGGTCCGGTGCGAATCCTCTCCATCGACTCCTCCCTGGGGACTCAGCTCGCGGTCGTCGATGCCGCCCCCTCGGCCGCCGGCGCGCGCGCCCTGCAGGTGCTGAGCCAGGATGAACAGGCCGATACCCGTCGTCACGCCGAGTCCCTCGGGCAGATGCTCTCTGAGGCTCTGTCGGCTCCCGAGGTGGC
This sequence comes from Actinomyces sp. HMSC075C01, assembly GCF_001812965.1. Lineage (NCBI taxonomy): Bacteria > Bacillati > Actinomycetota > Actinomycetes > Actinomycetales > Actinomycetaceae > Actinomyces > Actinomyces sp. HMSC075C01. Next base: position 106,639 of record NZ_KV811010.1, on the reverse strand, counting down.
CGAGCGTCCGTTGGACGCCGTGGTCGCCGCCACCGGACCGGCCCCGTTCACCGGACTGCGGGCCGGACTGGTGACGGCCGGGGTCGTCGGGCGCACCCGGGGCGTCCCCGTCCACGGAGTCTCCAGCCTCGACGCCGTCGCCCGCCGCGCCCTGGACGAGCTCGGAGCCCACGAGGGGCACAAGGATCCGGTCGTCCTGGTCGCCACCGACGCCCGCAGGCGCGAGGTCTACGCGGCACTCTTCCGCGCCAACGGTCCCGACGACGTCACCCGCCTGACCGAGATCAGCGTCTGCCTCCCGGCCCAGGTCGCCCAGCGCCTCGCCGAGCAGACGCCGGGGCGGGCCGGAGAAGGCGGAGGCGTCGACGTCGTGGCCGGCTCCGGCGCCGCCCTCTACCCCGAGCTGGCGGAGATGACCTCCTGCCAGGAGGCCCTGGCCCCCGTCTCCGGTGACGCCCTCACCCAGGTGCGCATCGCCCTGGCCCGCCTCGAGCGCGGCGAGGAACTGAGCACGCAGCCGCTCTACCTGCGCCACGCCGACGTGCAGATGCCCACCGCCCGCAAGCGCGTGCGCTGACCCCGGGGCCACGAAGGACACTGAGATGCCCGAGGTGACGGGAGCGAGCCGGGCCCCCAGACTGCGGGAGATGGCCGCGGGGGACCTGGAGACCATCGCCCGTCTCGAGAGCGAGCTCTTCGGAGCCGAGGCCTGGAGTAGAGATCTGCTGGCCGCCGAGCTGGCGGCCTCCCAGGGGCCTGGGACGGACCGCCGCTACGTCGTCGTCGAGGCCGAAGAGACCGATGATGACGCTGCGGATCGCGCCACCGGGGCCGGGCCGCACGGGCCACGGCTCCTGGGCTATGCCGGGCTCTATCACGCAGGCGGGCTGACCAGCGCGGATCTGCTGACCATCGCCACCGTCCCGGCGGCGCGCGGGCGAGGGATCGCCTCCCTCATGCTCGCCGAGCTCGTCTCCACCGCCCGAGAGCTGGGCTGCCCCGATGTCCTGCTGGAGGTGCGTCAGTCCAACGAGGCCGCCCAGCGGCTCTACGCCAGGCACGGCTTCGTCCCCATCGGCCGGCGCCGCCGCTACTACCAGGCACCGCCGGAGGACGCCGTGGTCATGCGGTTGACTCTGAGCCCGCGCCCGGGACCGGTGGGGGCCGAGGCCGGTGATCCGAGCCCGCCCTGAGCCCGAGGGCCAGCCCATCCGGGGGCATGCCCCGGTGTCCGACTGGACGGATTGCGCCGGGACCGAAGAAGCAGATGGGTCCGCAGCGACCGGAGATAAACACGGACCGCGGGGAGAGAAGCGGTAGGTGTCGGCCACTTCACAGATTTGTCTGACACCCCCGTGACGAAAAGGCGACCCCAGATGTCGGTGTCAGCATATTCCGCGGCGTTGAATGACGAATCGAGATTCGATGAGATCCCCGCGATTCTGCGGATCGTCACAGTAACTGCGCTGGTAGGGGCCCGGGCGGGACCAACGGGACCTGGTGCCCGGCTAGCCTTCTGCCGTGGCCAAATCATCTGCTCCTTCCCTGAAGAGGCGGACCGCCTTCTCCACGACCGTCTTCATGAAGCGCATGATGGCGATCTCGGGACTGGTGTTCCTGTTCTTCGTCCTCTTCCACGCCTACGGCAACCTGCACTACTTCGAGGGTGAGGTCGCCTACGATCACTACGCCGTGTTCCTGCGAGCGCTGCTGGTGCCGATCATGCCCTACGGCGGTGTCCTATGGATCCTCCGCCTGGCTCTCATCGCCTGCCTCCTGGCTCACGCCGGCAGCGCCTTCCACCTCTGGGCGCGCAACAAGCGGGCCCGCGGCAACGACAAGTACGCCGTCAAGAAGCCCGGCGCCGAGTACTTCGCCTCCCGCTACGCCATGCGCACCATGCGCTGGGGCGGCGTCATCCTCCTGCTGTTCATCATCTGGCACCTCCTGCAGTACACCACTCTGTCACTGACGCCGGGTGGGAAGTACGTGCACGGACGGGCCTACCTCAACATGTACTACGGCTTCCAGCTGTGGTGGGTGTGGCTCATCTACGCGGTCGCGCTGGCCGCCCTGTGCCTGCACGTGTGGCACGGCGTGTGGTCCGCCCTGCAGACGCTGGGGGCGGTGCGAGGAAACACCATCCCCTTCATCCGGCTGATCGCCTTCGTGCTGGCCTTCGCGCTGTTCGTCGCCTTCATGGCGGTTCCGACGGCGATCCTCTTCGGCTATGTCGATGCCCCCATGGCCGCTGGCGACTACTATCCGCAGTTCTGTGACGCGATCGGCTCCTCCGCCGAGCACTTCGCCGAGTGTGCTACGGCGACCCACTGAGAGTGAACGACTATGACTGAACTCATCGACGGCCTGTACTACGAGGGCGAGAAGATCGCCGACACCAAGGCCCCCCACTCCGTCCCGATCGACCGGCGCTGGGAGCAGCGCAAGTTCGAGGCCAAGCTGGTCAACCCCGCCAACCGCCGCAAACTGGACATCATCGTCGTCGGCTCCGGCCTGGCCGGCGGCGCCGCGGCCGCCTCCCTGGGCGAGCAGGGCTACAACGTCAAGGTCTTCTTCTACCAGGACTCGGCTCGCCGGGCGCACTCCATCGCCGCCCAGGGCGGTATCAACGCCGCGAAGAACTACCGCAACGACGGGGACTCCGTCTACCGGCTCTTCTACGACACGGTCAAGGGCGGTGACTACCGCGCCCGCGAGGACAACGTCTACCGCCTGGCAGAGGTCAGCGCCAACATCATCGACCAGTGCGTGGCCCAGGGCGTGCCCTTCGCCCGTGAGTACGGTGGCCTGCTGGACAACCGCTCCTTCGGTGGCGTGCAGGTCTCCCGTACCTTCTACGCCCGCGGCCAGACCGGCCAGCAGCTCCTCATCGGCGCCTACCAGGCCCTCGAGCGCCAGGTGCACGCCGGCACGGTCAAGGAGTTCCGTCGCCACGAGATGGTCGAGCTCATCATCGTCGACGGCCGTGCCCGCGGCATCGTCACCCGCGACATGGTCACCGGGAAGATCGAGACCCACCTGGCCGACGCCGTCGTCCTGGCCAGCGGCGGCTACGGGAACGTGTTCTTCCTGTCGACCAACGCCATGGGCTGCAACGCCACTGCCATCTGGCGCGCGCACCGCAAGGGCGCCTACTTCGCCAACCCCTGCTACACGCAGATCCACCCCACCTGCATCCCGCAGTCCGGGGACTTCCAGTCCAAGCTCACCCTCATGAGTGAGTCCCTGCGCAACGACGGACGCATCTGGGTGCCCAAGAAGGCCGAGGACTGCGACAAGGACCCGCGCGACATCCCCGAGGAGGCGCGCGACTACTACCTCGAGCGCATCTACCCGGCCTTCGGCAACCTCGTGCCGCGTGACATCGCCTCCCGCCAGGCCAAGAACATGTGCGACGAGGGTCGCGGCGTGGGACCGGCCATCAAGGAGCGCGACGCCGACGGCAACGAGCGGATGATGCGTCGCGGCGTCTACCTGGACTTCTCCGAGGCCATCAGCCGCCTGGGCAAGGACGCCGTCTCCGCCCGCTACGGCAACCTGTTCGAGATGTACCAGCGCATCACCGGGGACGACCCCTACGAGGTCCCCATGCGCATCTACCCCGCCGTGCACTACACGATGGGTGGCCTGTGGGTGGACTACGACCTGGAGTCCAACGTCCCGGGCCTCTACATCGCCGGAGAGGCCAACTTCTCCGACCACGGCGCCAACCGCCTGGGCGCCTCCGCCCTCATGCAGGGCCTGGCCGACGGCTACTTCGTCCTGCCTGACACCATGAACGACTACCTGGCGGACATGCTGCGCCTGGGCAAGGTCGACCCCAACGCCCCGGAGATCGCCGAGGCCAAGCGCTCCGTCGAGGAGCGTGTCGCCCGCCTCATGGCCCTGCGCGGCACCCGCAGCGTGGACGACTTCCACATGGCCCTGGGCCGCATCATGTGGGAGTACTGCGGCATGGAGCGGCGCGACGCCGGACTGCGCGACGCCATCGAGCAGATCCGGGCCCTCAAGGAGGAGTTCTGGCGCGACGCCCGCATCACGGGCCAAGCCGACGAGCTCAACCAGGCCCTGGAGAAGGCCGGCCGACTGCTGGACTTCTTCGAGCTGGCCGAGCTCATGTGCATCGACGCCCTGCACCGGCGTGAGTCCTGCGGTGGCCACTTCCGGGCGGAGTCCCAGACTCCCGAGGGTGAGGCCATGCGGCACGATGACGAGTTCCTCTACGTCGCCGCCTGGGAGTGGGGCGGGGAGAACCAGCCGCCGATCCTCCACAAGGAGGACCTCGTCTACAAGGACATCGAGCTCAAGCAGCGGAGTTACAAGTGAACATCAAGCTCAAGATCTGGCGCCAGAAGAACCAGGACTCGAAGGGCCACTTCGAGGAGTACGCCATGAGCGGGATCGAGGAGCACATGAGCTTCCTCGAGGTCCTCGACCTGCTCAACGAGCAGCTCTTCGCCGAGGGCAAGGAGCCGGTGGCCTTCGACTCCGACTGCCGCGAGGGCATCTGCGGTCAGTGCGGTGTGGTCATCAACGGGCAGGCCCACGGGCCCATCCGCTCCACCACCTGCCAGCTGCACATGCGCCACCTGGCGGAGGACCCCTCCTTCAAGGACGGCTCCACCATCACGATCGAACCGTGGCGCTCCACCGGCTTCCCGGTGCTGCGCGACCTCATTGTGGACCGCTCCGCCCTGGACCGCATCGTCCAGGCCGGCGGCTACATCTCGGTCAACACCGGTGGGGCCCCGGAGGCCCACTCGGTGCCCGTGCAGAAGGAGAAGGCCGATGCCGCCTTCGAGGCGGCCGCCTGCATCGGCTGCGGCGCCTGCGTGGCGGCGTGCCCCAACGCCTCGGCCATGCTGTTCACCGGCGCGAAGATCTCGCACCTGGGCCTGCTGCCGCAGGGTCAGCCCGAGCGTCTTGCTCGCGTGGTGAGCATGCTCAACCAGCACGACGCCGAGGGCTTCGGCGGCTGCACGAACATCGGTGAGTGCGCGGCCGTGTGCCCCAAGTCGGTTCCGCTCGAGGTCATCTCGCGCCTCAACCGGGATCTCGGCCACGCTCTGTGGAAGGGCCAGCACGCCCACTGATCCACTTGCCTCACTCAGTACCGAGCCGGGCATTTCTCGCGTACCCCAACGGAATTTCTGTAGGGCTACGCGAGAAATGCCCGGCTCGGCGGTGTTCTACGTGCATACCTTTGACCAGCGCACGCCGGTGGGGACTTTCTGCGCGTGCGGGGGCAATCTCTTCCGGACGGGGGCATGTTGCGCGTACGGCGACTGGATTGCTGTCCCCGACGGCGTCGAATGTCCCCGCCCGGAACGACAAGCGCCCGGCCGCGTGGAATGTCCCCGCCCGAGGCCTCGATAGGCGCCTGTTCGGCGTCCGTCTCTCCAGGCGATAGTCTGGCCCCGTGAGCGACCCCCTCATTCTCGGCATCGAGTCCACCTGCGACGAGACCGGCGTGGCCCTCGTGCGCGGCCGCGAGCTCCTCGCCGATGTCACCGCCACCTCCATGGACCAGTACGCGCGCTTCGGCGGCATCATCCCCGAGATCGCCTCACGCGCCCACCTGGAGTCCTTTCTTCCGACCCTTGACGCCGCGCTGGAGAAGGCCGGTGTCGACCTCAGTGAGGTCGATGCCGTCGCCGTGTGCGCCGGCCCCGGGCTCATCGGCTCCCTGACCGTCGGCATCTCCGCCGCCAAGGCCCTGGCCGTGAGCCTGAACCGGCCGATCTACGGCGTCAACCACGTCATCGGCCACCTGGCGGTCGATGAGCTGGTCGACGGCCCCCTGCCGGAGCACTTCGTCGGACTCATCGTCTCCGGCGGCCACTCGAACCTCCTGAGCATCCGCAACGTCGCCACCGACGTCGTCGAGCTCGGCGGCACTCTCGATGACGCCGCCGGCGAGGCCTTCGACAAGGTCGGCCGCCTCCTGGGTCTGCCCTACCCCGGCGGCCCGCACGTGGACCGGCTCTCCCAGGAGGGTGACCGCGGTGCCATCCGCTTCCCCCGGGGGCTGGCCGCGGGCAAGGACAAGGAGCGTCACCGCTACGACTTCTCCTTCTCCGGTCTCAAGACCGCCGTGGCCCGCTATGTGGAGTCCCTGGAGGACTCCGGCCAGGAGGTGCCCAGTGCCGACGTCTGCGCCGCCTTCTCCGAGGCCGTCAACGACTCCCTGACGGCCAAGGCGGTCCAGGCCTGCCTGGACACCGGCTGCGACACGCTCGTCGTCGGGGGAGGGTACTCGGCCAACTCCCGCCTGCGCTCCCTGGCGGCCGAGCGCTGCGAGGAGGCCGGCATCACCCTGCGCCTGCCACCACTGCGCTTCTGCACCGACAACGGCGCCCAGATCGCAGCCCTGGGGTCAGCGGCCGTGCGGGCCGGTGTTGCCCCCAGCCCCATGGACTTCGCCCCGGACTCGGGGATGCCGTTGGACGTCAGCGTTGCCCGCTGACGTCGCCCCCTGAGGCCGACTGCCCTCCGGTATCCGTTGCGCTCGGGGACAGGCCGGCGGCCACTCCCCGGATGATGATCTCGATCTTGCGGTCCAGGCCGCCGCGCTCCAGCCAGCTCTCGTTGGGCGTCAGCGCCTCGGGTAGGGGAGGGTTCCCGACGGCGGCCGCGAACCGGCTGGTCTCCTCCAGTCCCGTGGCGCCGCCCCTCCCGGTGCCTGAGGCGCTCTCTCCCGATTCGTGTCCCGGCAACGGTGCAGGCAGCTCGGGGCGACCGGCGGGGGAGCGCATGACCTCGATCTGCGCGTGCGTGGAGATGACGGTGTCGCCGACGAAGTCCAGAACCACCCCGGCCTCGTCGGCCTCGAGTCCTCCCTCGATCAGAGCCTGACACGCCTGAGCCACGGGTGCGGCGAAGAGCTGGTGGGCCCACGGCACCCCCATGATGACGCCGGCCAGGCCGGGATAGCGCTCCAGCATCTCCCAGACGGCCTCGGCATGCGCCCGAACCGTGTCGGGCCAGCGCTTCCCGGGGCGGGGAACCTCGATCTGGGCGGCGATCCTCTCCAGGCAGGCGGCCAGCAGGTCCTCACGTGAGGAGATCGTGCGGTACAGGCCGGAGACCGCCACGCCCATCTGCTTGGCCGTGGCGGTCAGGGTGAATTCGGCGATGCCGATCTCGAGGGCGGCATCGACGACGTCGTCGCGCGAGAAACCGGGTCTTGGTCCGGTTGGCCTGCCCAGTCGTGCCTGTGATGCCATGACAGCACCGTAGTGCGACTCAGCGACGGTTGCTCCCGGTTCAGAGACCAGATTAAGGTGTGCCTTATTAAGTTCTGAAACACCTTCAGAGTTAGAGTCGACGGAAGAACGAGGCACCTGATGAGCACGCAGGCACAGCGGCCGGCGCCAGGGACGTCGCCGCAGACGGCACCGCAGTCGTCTTCGCAGCTGTCGCCGCCTTCGCCGGGCCCCGGAAGAGCCGGGGAATCGGGCGAGCAGGTGAGGAGGAGCAACGCTCAGCGCTCGCGTGAGGGGCAGGCCGCCATCGCCCGCCTCGGCGCCCCCGTGCGCACCCGCCTGCGGATCGGTCAAATCCTCGTCCTGCTCTCCGCGGTCCTGGCGGTGGCCCCCTACATCGCTCTGGTCCAGCTCGGCGACATCCTGCTGCGCGCCCACCGGGCGGGCCTGAGCCCGGATCCCCGGCAGGTGTCAGGTGCAGTCATGGTGCTCGTGAGCGCCTACTCCACCCGCCTGCTGCTGTACTTCCTGGCGCTGCTCATCACCCACCTGGCCGACCTGTCCCTGCGCGACCGCCTGCGCCGCGACATCGTTGTGCGCATCTCCCACGCCCCGCTGTCCTGGTTCACCGCTTCCACCTCCGGGCGCCTGCGCAAGGCCGTTCAGGACGACACGACTCTGGTCCACACCGTCATCGCCCACGGTCCCGTCGAGCGCCTCAACGCCATCGTTACCCCGCTGGCCCTGCTGGGGTGCGCCTTCTGGATCGACTGGCGCCTTGCTCTGCTGGCTGTCTCCACACTCATCCTCTACGTGCTCACCTACTCGGTGTCCATGCGCGGCATGAACGAGAAGACCGTGGAGATGGACCGCAAGCTGGCCGCCATCTCCTCGGCCATGGTCGAGTTCGTCTCCGGTATCGGCGTGGTCAAGGCCTTCGGGCGCGTGGGGCGCGCCCACTCGGCCTACCTCGCCGCCGCCGACGAGTTCTCCGCCTTCTACCGCGCCTGGGCGATGCCTCTGGTGACCGTCACCTGTCTGTCCTTCACCTGGGTCTCGATCCCCGTACTGCTCCTGGTCAACCTCGGGGGAGGGGCGCTGCTCATCCATACCGGTGCCGTCACCCTGCCCCGGGTCCTGGCCACGACCCTCGTCGCCCTGGTCCTCCCCGCCGCACTCATCACCATCGCCTCGATCTCCTGGTCCTACCAGCTGGCCGGGGCGGCGGCCCTGCGCCTGTGCGAGGTCCTCGACACCCCCGTTCTGCCCGCCACCGACCGCCCCGAGCGGCCTCGCACGGCGTTCGTCGAGATCGACCACGTCTCCTTCTCCTATGGGGAGGTCCTCGCCGTCGACGACGCCTGCCTGACCTTGGAGCCGGGAACCGTGACCGCGCTGCTGGGCCCCTCCGGCTCGGGCAAGTCGACACTGGCCACCCTCATCGCACGCTTCGCCGACCCCGACGCCGGCGCCGTCCGCATCGGCGGGGTGGACCTGCGGGACATGGACGAGTCCACCCTGTACTCCACCGTTTCCTTCGTCCTCCAGGACGCTCAGCTGCTCGCCACCACTGTGTGGGAGAATATCGCCCTCGGGCGCCCCGAGGCCGACCTGGCGCAGGTGCGCGCCGCCGCCCGCGTGGCTCGAATCCACGAGGAGATCATGGCGCTGCCGCAGGGCTACGACACCGTCCTGGGGCAGGACACGGCACTGTCCGGTGGGCAGGAGCAGCGCATCGCCATCGCCCGTGCCATCCTGCTGGACACCCCCGTCATCGTGCTCGACGAGGCCACCGCCATGGCCGACCCCGAGTCCGAGGCCGAGATCCAGCAGGCACTCAGTGCCCTGGTCAAGGATCGCACCGTCCTGGTCATCGCCCACCGGCCTGCCGCCGTGCGCGGCGCCGACCGCATCGCCGTCATGGACGGCGGACGCATCGTCGCCGCCGGCTCCCACGACGACCTGGCCGATGAGCCCCACTACCGGGCCCTGCTGCGCCAGGCCGGCGAGCTCAAGGGCGCCGCGGAGGCGGACAGCCACGACACCGTGACTAGGACGGACGGCCCCGCACTCGCCGACGGTACGGCTGACGATGCGGCCGACGGCAGCGTTCTTGTACCGGCATCCTCCCGCACCGATGACCGGGGCGGGAGGACCGGGACCGCGCTTCCTGTGCCCTCCACTTCCGGCGGGTCCTCCCGGCCGGCGGACTCCCTGCTGTCCCGCTTCCGCAGGCTCATGACCGACTCCTCCTGGAGACAGACCCGAGGGTGCATCGCCCTGGCGGGAGTCAACGGCGTCCTGGTGGGACTGGCGCTGCTGGTGCTGCTGCCCGCCTCAGTGGCTCTGGCGACCAGTGCCCCCCGATGGGGGCTGTCCTTCGGCGGCTGGCTCATCGTGCTGGTCGTTCTCGGTCTCGGCGCGGCTGTCTGCGACTTCCAGGGACGGCGCATGGGCATGTCGGGGGCGCTGGGCTTCATGCACGACGTTCACCACGCGGTGGGCGACCGGATCGCGCGCCTGCCCCTGCGCTGGTTCACCGCCGACTCCGCCGGCACCCTGTCCCGGGCCGTGAGCCAGGAGATGGTTGCTCTGGGGGAGTCCGCCGCCCACTTCGTGTACCTGCTCACCTCCACGACCGCTGCATGCCTGGTCGTCGGGGTCGGCTCCTGGGCCTGGGACTGGCGCCTGGGACTCCTGCTGACGCTGGCCGTGCCCCTGTTCGCCGGACTCGTGCGCCTCTCGCGCCGTCTGCTGGACCGGGGCAAGTCCATCTCCGAGCCCGCTGAGCGCGAGCTCGCCGCCCGCATCGTCGAGATCGCCCGCTGCCAGGGGGCCCTGCGATCCTGCCGGGCCGCCTCCGGCTACAGCCGCCTCACCGCCGCCTTCGACGACGGGGCCCGCGCCTCCAGGCGCGCCCTGTGGTGGGAATCGGCCGGCAACCTCGTCAACGGCGCGCTGAGCCAGATCGTCGTCGTCGCCATGATCGTCCTGACCTCCTCACTGGCCGCCTCCGGCTCCATGGAGCCACTGGCGGCCATCGCCGTCATCGGCATGTGCCTGCGCTTCACCACCATGCTCGACGACATCGGAGCAGCCGTCATGGGCGTGGAGGAGCGGCGCCAGATGATGAACCACCTCGACGCCGTCATGGACGCCGAGCTCATGGCCGAGCCGCAGGAGCCCATCGCACTGCCCGAGCCGGGGACCGTCGAGCTTGACGACGTCGTCTTCGGCTACCGCCCCGACGCTCCCGTCCTGACCGGGGTGTCGATGAGCGTGCCCGCACGCACCATGTGCGCCATCGTGGGCCCCTCCGGCAGCGGCAAGACGACCATCGCCCGCCTCATCGCCCGCTTCTGGGACGTGAGCTCGGGGGTCGTGCGAGTTGGCGGTGCTGACGTGCGCGACATGCCGACCTCCCAGCTCATGGAGCAGCTCTCCATGGTCTTCCAGGACGTCTACCTCTTCGACGACACCCTGGCCGCCAACATCCGCATCGGCGACCCCGCGGCCGATGACGAGCAGGTGCGCTGGGCCGCGGAGCTCGCCGGCGTCACCGAGATCGTCAACCGTCTGCCCCACGGCTGGAGCACCCGCGTGGGAGAGGGTGGGCGGGCCCTGTCCGGCGGCGAGCGCCAGCGCGTCTCCATCGCTCGGGCCCTGCTCAAGCGCGCACCGATCGTGCTGCTCGATGAGGCCACCAGTGCCCTGGATGCGGAGAACGAGGCCAATATCGTTGCCGCGATGCAGGAGCTGCGGCGCACCTCGACACTCATCGTCATTGCCCACAAGCTCGAGACGATCGCAGCGGCCGACCAGGTCATCGTCCTCGACGACGCCGGGCGCATTGCCCAGCGGGGACATCACCATGAGCTCGTGTCCGTCGAAGGGCCATACCGCAGCTTCTGGGAGCAGCGCACCCGGGCCCGCGGGTGGTCACTCGTGTCGAGGCAGGACTGATCGCCCCCGGGAATCACCGATCGCCGGGCGAGACTCGGGACCGTGTCGGCTCGCAATAGAAGTGGGGAACGGGTCCGGATGTCAGGCCGACTTATCAGTTATCGGCGGATTCGGCGGCTCAGGGGATCCATGGCGTCGATCCGTTCGACGATCCGCATCGCGCGGGCCTCGGTCCGCTTGCGAAGGATCCCCTCCTGCGGGGCTGACGATGGTGCGGGTGCGCGCGATGCCGGCCTCTATTCCAAGAAGAAGCAGCCCGATGACAGCAACAGAAGCGCTGACCGCACCGATCTGTGCGAGGGTTCCTCTCTGGATCGTCACTGTCACCAGGAATGCGGCGAAGCCGATCGGGCGGTGCCGATCAGGCCCACGAGGACGCTGCACGTCATCATGAACTACCCCGGGTGCACGGTCAGGGGATTACTGACCCCGGTGATCGACTGAGGTGGGGTGCTCATTCCGCTGGTATTGAGGCTGTCAGAAGAGGGCCGAGAGGGAAATGAGGTTATGGGTACGAATGTGGGGTGTGCTCTATTGAAGCGCAATGTTTTGGATAATTGTGGCGGCAATGAAATGATGGCTTGGAAGGTGTGTGCTACGGGCGGGGAAGGAAAATGCTCTCGTGTGACCCGGATAGTTAATTCCGTGTTCTGTTATGACGTCAGCGCACGTTGTTCTCTCTTGCATTTTCCATTGTTCATTCCACGGGAGGATAAGGAGAGTTCGTGCCCACCTCTTCCGCTGCAGCGCACGTCGATCCCTCCGCCCGGGTCCTCACCGCCTCCTCGGCAGTGCTCCGAGCACAGCTCGGAGCACTGGTCATGTTCGTGGTCGTCGGGATGTGTGTTGTCTCCTCGCTTGTGAGACACTCGCTCGGACGGGACCCCGGGGCGTGTTGGTGGTCCTGAAGGCGAGGGTGGCCTCAAGGCGAGGCATGACGGGGCGTGGGTGTCCATGGTGCTGACATCAATCCCGCACCGGCGCTGCACGCCGAGGAAGAACCGCAGGATTCCAACGATCCTTACGGGGCGTTTCAGCGGCTGGATCGTTCATGTCAGCGCTGTGGACACCGGGCCGCGCAGGAGCGAGTCCGGGGTTCTCGGTGGCACAGCCCGGCGCCTCCGCCACAGGTCCAACCCCCCGCCCCCTGCCTGCGCGGGGTCCGGTCGAAGGTAGGCCCTTCGAGATCACGGATATGGCCCCGACCCCTGCCCCCTGCGCAGGGGCCCGGAGGTCATGGTTGGACGCCGGCTCCGCCTTGAGTCTCGCCTCGAGTCGGACTACTCCACGAGGGTCGGGATCCACTGACCGAGGGTTGTGCGTACTGCACGAAGGCCCCACCTACCCGAAGTACCCCCAACCCTCCTCCAGTAGCACCCCACCCTCGTGCAGTGCATCCAGACGACGCCGGCAGCCACCACAGTCATCGGGCCAGCCCCCTCCGACAAGCCCAAGCAACAGCCCTCCCCTCCGGCAGACCCACCCCACCAGTGTCCTGAGAAGTCATGACACCCGACACTCCCAGAAGACATGAGACAACACAGTGGTCGTCGGGATGGTGGGCGTGTGCCTGTGGGCGGGGTATCCGGTGGACCTCATGTCGCAGCACTGCGGGCTGCCCGTGATCGCTATCATGAGCATGGTCGACCGCGCCGTCGGACTGCTGCTGAGCCTGGCTGACCTGTAGGGATACCTCTCCGTCTCCAAGCCGATCCTGGTGATCGACTCCGCGGGTGGTGCGCAGGCTGGAGAGGAGCTTCTCCCACAGTCACACGACGATCCCGATTCCTGCCCTGCTGGGGATTCCCGCCACTGGCATGACCCGCCTCCTACGTGAGGAGACGAGGCTGCGGACAGGGCGCTCCTGAGCCGGAGCCCCGACGCCACCGGCCACAGGTGGGTCGCCGGCGCGCGGTTTAGGACTTGGCCGCCAGCGAGAGCACCTCGGTGGGGCGCAGGGGCCTGCCTGCCCGGGCCTCGGCCAGCAGCAGCCTGACGGCCGCCTCCCGCTGCCCTCCGTAGGCCCCGACGGCGGCGATCTGACGCTGGTAGGAGGCCCCCGTCTCCAGTGTGGTGCGCACGGAGTCCAGCTCGGCGGCGCAACCGAGATCCTCGGCGACGGGAGCGAGCTCGGTGAGCATCTGCTCGACCGTGTCTCCCACCAGCTCCTCCTCACCGGCTGAGTTGACGATGAGGATCGCGTCCATGCCGTAGCGGGCTGAGCGCCACTTGTTCTCGGCGACGTACCAGTCCGGTAGTGCATCGAGCTCCTCACCCCGGTCCAGGGTGCGGGAGAAGGACTCCACGAGGCACTGGGTCAGCGCCGCCATGCCGGCCAGCTCGGTCAGGTTCGTTGCGGCATCGCAGGCCCGCACCTCGATGGTCCCCAGGCGCGGCGAGGGGCGCACGTCCCAACGGATCTCGGTGAAGTCCTCGATGACGCCGGTGTGGACCAGGTCACCGGTGTAGCTCTCCAGCTGCTCCCAGGTGCTGAACTGCTCGGGGGCGCCGGCGGTGGGCAGCTGCTGGAACATCATGGCGCGGTTGTCCGCGTAGCCCGTGTCCGCCCCCGCCCAGAAGGGTGAGGAGGCGCTCAGGCACTGCAGGTGGGCGGTGCGGGTGAGCAGGGCCTTGAGGATCGGCAGAACCTTGGCCCGGTCCTCGACGCCGACGTGGACGTGGGTGCCGAAGATGAGCATCTGGTGGCCCCACAGTCGGGTGCGGTCCACCAGGCGTGCGTAGCGCTCGGCATTGGTCACTTTCTGCACCAGAGGGTCGGCGAAGGGGTGGGTCCCGGCCGAGGCCAGGTCCACGCGCAGCGGGTCGGTGACGGGAAGAACGCGGTCGAAGGCGAATGCGATGTCCTCCATGCACTCGGCCACGGTCTTGCGCGCCCCGGAGACCAGCTCGATGGTGTTGAGCATCATCTCGCCGTGCACGTGCCGGTCCGGGCCCACCTTCTGGAGGATCTCCTCGGCACACTGGCGCAGGTCGAGGCTGTCGCGGTCGATGAGGGCCAGCTCCCACTCCACCCCCAACGTGGAGCGGGCCGAGCTGGCGAAGTCAAGGGACTGGGGACGGTGAGCCGGCGGAAGCTGAGTGCCGGCGGGCACGGCGCTCGGGCTCGTCGTGTCAGTCGTGTCCTGCATGTCCTGGTCTCCTCGGGTTCCTTGGGGCCCTCGCGGGTGCTGACAGGGCCTCTCGTCGCGGGAAGGGGGTATAGGGGGTATTACGTCGGTGAGTGAGCCGATGAGGCGCCGGTGATCGGTTCGACGACGAGAACGGCGCCCCTCGCCTTGTCTCCCACCCGGGTCAGGATCCAGGTCTCCGACTCCTGACCGCTCAGCCTCAGCGAGGCGCGCAGGGCGTCGGGGGAGACGTCGACTCCGCGCTTGAGGATCTCCAGGCGCCCGATACCGAGCTCGCGGCTACGGGAGCGCAGGGCCTTGAGCCGTAGCGGTAGGACCTCGGTGAGTCGGAAGGAGCGCACGAAGGGGGCGGTCGCCTCGTCGGGGAGGCGCTCTCCCGTGAGGTAGCCGATCCGGGGCCCCACCGGCCTGGCGTCCAGGGTCTCGCACAGGTGGGCGACGAGCCCGGCGCGCACGGCGGCGCCGTCGGGAACGTGGATGAGGCTGCCCAGGTCGTCGGGCGAGCCGATCGGGTTGACCTGGACCGGTGGCTGCGAGGGGTCGGTGGTGCTGGGGTCGACCAGCGTGCAGGCGCTCGCACCATCGGTCCCTGAGCGCAGGAGCATCGCGGAGCGCCCGGGCCCCTCCGGTGCCAAGGGCCCGCACCAGATGGCCGCCTCGACGACGTCGCCGTCCACGCTCACCCACTGGGTGTGGGCGTCCGACGGCAGCGCGGCATGATCGATGCCGGGGGCGACCTTGACGCCGAGGGCGGGCACGGCCTCGCGCAGCGCGAGCACCTGCGACAGAGTCGGAGACCACTGCTCCGGGTCGGTGATGCGACGTCCCGCGGCGCGGCGGGCGGGGTCGGCGAAGACGGCGTCCACACCCCGCTCGACCAGGTCGATGTCCAGGGCGTCGGCGCACTCGACGCTCGCGTGGGGGAAGGGCATGAGGTTGATGGTGGCCAGGGCGGCTGCGGCCTCATCTCGGTCGACGGCGAGCACCGGCAGATCGAGCCCGGCCAGGGCGACGGCGTCGCCCCCGATCCCACAGCCCAGGTCCGCGACCTTCGTCACGCCCGTGGCCGCGTAACGGGCCGCATGGTGAGCCGAGACCGTCAGCCGAGTGGCCTGCTCCAGGCCGTCGGCGGTGAAGAGCATCTGCTGGGCGAAGGGGCCGAACTTCGCTGCGGCCCGCTCGCGCAGGCGCTGCTGCGTCAGCGCGGCCGCCACCAGGTCGGGGGAGTGGCCCTCCTCGCGCAGGGAGCGTCCCAGGGACAGGGCCTCGGAGGGGTCGTAGGGGGGCAGGGAGGACAGAAGCTCCCAGCCCTCGGGGGTCAGCAGGAGCGCGACGTGGTTCTCAGCCATCACCCCCGATCATTCCATGCAGGACCTGCTCGTGGGCGTGATGTTCACTGGGTGGAGCGGGAAGGGTGTCGACGCGGAAGGGCCGGGAGGGGCCTGTAGGGACCCTGGGGGACCCTGCCCGGCAGGCGCTGAGTAGGGTTGTGGACCGAGGCGCCGCACACCGGCGGGGCCGAAAGGCGCAGGAGGGGAAGGCGGATAGGCGACTGATGACTGAGGAGGAGCCCCGGCTCGGTGCCGGTCTGGGTGCCGACGCCGCCGTGGGGCGCGAGGACGACGGCGTGAGCACAGCCCAGGGGTCTGACACTGCGGGACGCCTCCGGGCGCTCCTTGGGCCACTGGCGCGGATCTCTCTGACAGTCATGGGGACCGTGGCCCTCCTGGCGGCCGGGGCCAGCATCTGGGCGTGGACCGTCAGTGCCGGGCATATCGAGACCGCCGGTGAAGGTCCCGGCGACGGCGAGGCGGCCAGGGCTCCGGTGGCGATCGTCCTGGGGGCGGCCGTTCACGCCGACGGACAACCCTCGCCCTGGCTGGCCCACCGGCTCGACGCCGCCGCTGACCTCTACACCAGCGGCCGCGTCGAGGCGATCCTGGTCTCCGGGGACAACCGGCGCGCCGGCTACGACGAGCCCACTGTCATGCGCCGCTATCTCGCCTCCCGGGGGATCCCCGAGCAGGCGATCGCTGTGGACTACGCGGGCTTCGACACCTACGACACCTGTGTGCGGGCGCGCAGGATCTTCGGGATCGAGCGGGCCCTGCTCGTGACCCAGGACTTCCACGAGCCGCGCGCGGTCGCCATCTGCCGCTCGGTCGGCGTCGACGCCGACGGCGTCGGCGACTCACGGGCCCGCAACGACCGCATCGGGTGGACGGTCAGCTGGA
The DNA here is from genome assembly GCF_001812965.1 of Actinomyces sp. HMSC075C01. NCBI lineage: Bacteria > Bacillati > Actinomycetota > Actinomycetes > Actinomycetales > Actinomycetaceae > Actinomyces > Actinomyces sp. HMSC075C01. The sequence continues at coordinate 90,067 of NZ_KV811010.1, read as the reverse complement.
TGCGCGAGCGAGCGGCGGCGATCAAGGCGGTCGTCGATGTCGTCTCCCGACGAGACCCGACCCTGGGCCGCCAGGAGACGAGTGTCAACGAGGCCATCGCCTGGACCCGGGAGCACCGGCGCTGACGAGGGCTGACGCCCACGGCGAAACCGCCGCCACGCTTTGGCACTCGCGTTGACTGAGTGCTAACGCCGTCGTAGATTCTCCGTCAGGCGCAGCGGAGTGCTCGCCCGGTCCTGGGACGCAGGGCGGGCACCTTCTGCGACTCGCACTCCTGCATCGTGCCGGATCGACCCCCGCGACGGCGATCTGGAACGTCTGGGGAGGGCGAACAAGCCGTTCTACTGCACGTTGAAGAGAAGGAGGAGGTCTCCAATGTCGATCTCCATCAAGCCGCTCGAGGACCGTATCGTCGTCCAGACCGCTGAGGCCGAGCAGACCACCGCGTCGGGCCTGGTCATCCCCGACACCGCCAAGGAGAAGCCCCAGGAGGGCAAGGTCGTGGCCGTGGGTCCGGGTCGCGTCGATGACTCCGGCAACCGCGTGCCCGTCGACGTCGCCGAGGGTGACGTCGTCATCTACTCCAAGTACGGGGGCACCGAGGTCAGCTACGCCGGTGAGGACTACCTCATCTTGTCGGCGCGCGACGTCCTGGCGGTCGTCACCAAGTGACCCGTTGAGGTCGTGTGCGCCGTCCGGCGCTACGGCACGTTGAAGGGGGAGGCACCTTGGGGTGCCTCCCCCTTCAACGTGTGCGCACAGTGCCTGCTGCATGGAGGCACCATGGCACTATGTCTGGACGATTGTCTTGAGTTGGGAACGTCCGTGTGTCGATTCCCTGAAACAGGGCGGAGCGTTAGGCCGGCTCGTCGGCGAAACGGCGTGCCTGCCGCTCATAGTAAGCGCGCCGCTCCTCCTCACTCATGCCTCCCCAGACGCCATAGGGCTCGCGAGTGCTCAGGGCATGGTCCCGGCACTCCTCCAGGACGGGGCAGTCCTGACAAATGGCCTTTGCTCGTTCGTCCCGCCGTCGACGGGAACCGCCTCTCTCTCCTTCGGGGTGGAAGAAAACCGAGGAGTCCATGCCGAGGCAGGCCCCCCGGTACTGCCACTCCCAGAGGGTGGAGATCGGGCCGGGCAGGCGCGATGAGTCGTGCATTGCCTCCCTCCCCTCCTTTGGATATGGCGGTCGGGCGCACCGAACTTGATGCGCTATATCTAACGATAAGATCGCGCGGTGCGTTAATCAAGAAGAAACATTCTATCTCACAATGAAATTTTCTCCAGATTTGCTGGGTGTCTGCGTTCTGGCTGTGTGAAAACGTGCGCCAGAATGTGGCGCTCGAATAGCAGAAACGTTTTGTGAACGATGTATGTCTGAAGGGCATCTTTTTTCTGAAACGTTCCGCGTTAGTTGTCGCTTTATTTCTGGGGTGCTGGTCGCCTCAGCGTGGTGGTCTCGCCGTCGGGCCGGCTGCCGTTCAGGCGTCGGGGCGAGGGTCCGGCCCAGCCCCTCCGGGCGGCTCGGTGCAGGCGGGACGGTGCCGGTGGTCAGTGGGGCGGACAGGCCGGTGCCGACGGATATGCACAGGGTGGTCAGGTCGTCCTACGATGGCCCCCGTGAGCGACTCGATCACCAGCCCTGACGTCTTTGCCCCTACCGGTCTCACTTACGACGACGTGCTCCTGCTCCCCAGGCTGACCGACGTCATCCCCTCCGAGGTCGATACGACCTCCAGGCTGACCCCGAGGATCAGACTGGCCACACCGCTGCTCTCGGCCGCGATGGACACGGTCACCGAGTCGGACATGGCCATTGCCATGGCTCGTCAGGGGGGTATCGGTATCCTTCACCGCAACCTGTCCATCGAGGACCAGGCTCAGCAGGTGCGACGTGTCAAGCGCTCGGAGTCCGGCATGGTCACTGACCCGGTGACCGTCGGACCGGACGCCACCATCGCCCAGCTCGACGAGCTCTGCGGCCACTACAAGGTCTCCGGCCTGCCGGTCGTCGACGCGGGAGGCAACCTTCAGGGGATCATCACCAACCGCGACCTGCGCTTCGTCCCCCCGGAGCGCTGGGCGAGCCTGACCGTGCGCGAGTGCATGACGCCTCGTGATCGCCTCATCACCGGCGCAACCGGCATCTCCCGGGAGGACGCCAAGGCGCTCCTGGCCGAGCACCGCATCGAGAAGCTGCCCCTGGTCGACGCCGAGGGGCGCCTCACCGGTCTCATCACCGTCAAGGACTTCGTCAAGACCGAGCAGTACCCCCACGCCACCAAGGATGCCGAGGGGCGCCTTGTGGTGGGGGCCGCCGTCGGCTACTGGGGAGACACGTGGGAGCGCGCCGGGGCTCTGGCCGAGGCCGGCGTGGACGTCCTCATCGTCGACACCGCCAACGGCGGTGCCAAGCTGGCGCTGGAGATGATCTCCCGTCTCAAGTCCGATTCCGCCTTCAGCGGCATCGAGGTCATCGGCGGCAACGTTGCCACCCGTGAGGGTGCCCAGGCGCTCATCGATGCCGGGGTCGACGCCGTCAAGGTCGGGGTGGGGCCGGGCTCCATCTGTACCACGCGTGTCGTCGCCGGCGTGGGGGTGCCCCAGGTGACGGCCATCTACGAGGCCGCCCGGGCCTGTAAGCCCGCCGGGGTCCCCCTCATCGCCGATGGCGGCCTGCAGTACTCCGGTGACATCGCCAAGGCCCTCGTGGCCGGAGCGGAGACGGTCATGCTCGGCTCCCTGCTGGCGGGCTGCACGGAGTCTCCCGGCGACCTCGTCTTCGTCAACGGCAAGCAGTGGAAGCGCTACCGCGGCATGGGGTCGCTGGGCGCCATGAGCTCGCGTGGACGCACCTCCTACTCCAAGGACCGCTACTTCCAGGCCGACGTCTCCTCCGACTCCAAGATCGTCCCCGAGGGCATCGAGGGTCAGGTCCCCTACTCGGGGGCGCTGGGCGACGTCGTCTACCAGCTCATGGGCGGGCTGCACCAGTCAATGTTCTACGTGGGTGCGCGCACGATCCCCGAGCTCAAGGAGCGTGGGCAGTTCGTGCGGATCACGAGCGCCGGCCTCAAGGAGTCCCACCCCCACGACGTCAAGATGACCGTCGAGGCCCCCAACTACACCGGGCGAGACGGGGTCTGAGACGTCGGCGGCCCCGCCGACCAGACAGACTCAGCACAGCACTGCCACGCAGGGAGCCGTCCGGAGTGATCCGGCCGGCTCCCTACGTGCTTGGGGCCCTCGCTGGTTGTGCGGCAGGCGGGCTCGGAGGGACTCAGCGCATGGGGGAGTCCGGCAGGGGCCAGGCGGTCTGGGCCGGCGTCCGCGAGGGGGCTTGGCGCGCCAGCCACTCATTGAAGGACTCCGCCCAGGCGCGGTGGGCTCGGGCCTGGAAGGCCACGAGCTCATCGGGGCCGAGCTCGGAGATCTGCGGGTAGACCGAGGCCAGGGCCTCGAGCACATCGAGTGTGGCGGCCACGTCCACCTCCGCGGTGTGCAGGGCCTCATCGACGCGCACACCGTAGACCTCGCAGAGGTCGCCCAGGCGGCGCTTGCCGCGGCGGTAGCGATCCACGGCCCGGTCCAGGACCAGCGGGTCGGCGATGGGCCCCAGCTCGCGGCCAAGGCGCGAGCGCATCGTGGGCAGCCCGTGGCGAGCGAGCTCGGCCTCCATGAGGGTCAGGTCGTAGGAGGCGTTGAAGACGACGACCGGGGTGCCGGCCGTCATTGCCGCCAGCAGGTGCTCACTGACCTCTGCCAGCACCTCGGTCACCGGCCGTCCCTCGGCGCGGGCCCGCTCGGTGGTCACGCCATGGACTGCGGAGGCGGCCTCGGGGATCTCCACGCCGGGATCGGCGAGCCACGTAGTCACCGACTGCGGCCGGACGCCGTCGGCCTGAGGTGCTGCCCGCCAGACGAGCGCCGCCGTGACCAGGCGGTCGCCGGAGGGGTCCACTCCGGTGGTCTCAGTGTCGAAGCCGAGCAGGGGGCCCCGTGGCCAGGCGGAGGCAACGGGGGCGGCGGCGTCGGATACGGAGGAGGAGTGCGGGGTGCTCATGGGGCCAGCATGCCACCGGGGTACGACACTAATGCGCCAGTGGCGGTGCGCCTCGGTCTTGTCTCCCCGCTTCTGAGTCGTCGACTGGGCGGAGGGTGGGATCGACTCTGTGGTGCCTTGGCGGCGCAGTCGGCCGCGTAGGCCGGCGTCGCGTTCGTACCT
>NZ_KV811010.1:31239-85742 GCF_001812965.1 Actinomyces sp. HMSC075C01 | reverse complement strand
GTACGAACGCGCGACCTACCCTACGAACGCGAGGGTGGGGCTGAGATGGTTCAGAAGTCATGAGATGACTCAGAGGGCCCTACCTACCTGGAGTACCCCCGCCGGTCGCTCCGGTGGATACCGGGCCGGCCCCACTAGGATCGGGCCATGAGCACAGAGGTCGAGATCGGACGCTCCAAGCGTGCCCTGCGCGCCTACTCCTTCGACGACATCGCCCTGGTGCCGGCGCGTCGCACTCGGGACACCTCCGAGGTGCGCGTGGGCTGGCAGATTGACGCCTACCACGTGGACCTGCCGGTCATGGCCTCCCCCATGGACTCGGTGATGAGCCCCGAGACCGCCATCATGGTGGGACGTCTGGGCGGAATCGGCGTGCTGGACCTGGAGGGGCTGTGGACCCGCTACGAGGACCCCACCGAGGCCCTCGAGCGCATCCGCCAGGCCGATCCGTCCCGGGCCACCAGTGTCCTGCAGGAGGTCTACCGTGCTCCGGTCAGGCCCGAGCTCATCACTGAGCGGCTCACCCAGATCCGTGCCTCCGGCGTCGTCGTCGCCGGGCGGCTCAGCCCCGCCCAGACGCAGCGCCACTGGCGCACCGTGGTCGAGGCGGGTGTGGACCTCATGGTCATCCGTGGCTCCTTCGTGTCGGCCGAGCACGTGTCGGGATCCGTCGAGCCCCTCAACCTCAAGCGCTTCATCTACGAGCTCGACGTGCCCGTGGTCGTCGGCGGGGTCACCACCTACACCGCCGCCCTCCACCTCATGCGCACCGGCGCGGCCGGGGTCCTCGTGGGGCAGGGCGGCGGCGCCTCCTCCTCGGTGCGCCAGGTCCTGGGGCTGCACATGCCCATGGCCACCGCCGTGGCCGACGTCGCCGGGGCCCGGCGCGACTACCTCGACGAGTCCGGGGGCCGCTACGTCCACGTCATCGCCGACGGCTCGGTGGGCAACTCCGGCGACGTCGTCAAGGCCATCGCCTGCGGCGCGGACGCCGTCATGCTGGGGGCCGCCCTGGCTCGGGCCGAGGAGGCTCCCGGCGGCGGCTACCACTGGGGCGCTGAGGCCCGCCATGAGCGCCTGCCGCGGGGCTTCCGCAGCCACGTGGGCACGGTCGGCACCATGGCCGAGATCCTCAACGGTCCCTCCGACCGCGCCGACGGCACGCTCAACCTCATGGGCGCCCTGCGTCGCACCCTGGCCACCACCGGTTATGCGGACGTCAAGGAGCTCCAGCGGGTCGAGGTCGTCCTGGCGCCCTACACCGGTTCTTAAGAGTGTCTCCACGACAAACCGTGGTTTTGAGGGGTGGAACAGTGCAACTGAGCCGTGATCTCGGGTAGTCTCAGCCGGGACGGCAGCCATCGCGCTGCTCAGACCGGTGCGGGGGCACGATCCGGTTCCCGCACCGTTAGACCCCACATGTCACAAGGAGCTTCACATGGCCCAGGTCACCGCCACCATCGCTTCCAAGGTCGGTCTGCACGCCCGTCCGGCCGCTACCTTCGTCAAGGCCGTCGCCGAGAAGGGCGTCCCGGTCACCATCGCGAAAGAGGGTGGCGCTGCGGTTGACGCCTCCTCCATCCTCGGTGTGATGACCCTGGGTGCCGGCTTCGGAGACGTTGTCACCCTGGCCTCCGACGCCGACGGCGCCGAGGCGGCCCTCGAGGACCTCAAGGCCCTCCTGGAGACCGACCTGGACGCCTGAGAACAAGTCCAGCCGACGGGGCGCGCTCCACTGTGGGGCGCGCCCCGTTGTTCCTTCGCGGACAACGACGTCACCGGTGCACCACCCGGCCGCCGGCTCTGCCGCAGAAGCCTCGCCCCGAGCCCGTGGGCCCCTTCCCGGGCTGAGCGGTCCCGTCCTCAGCCCTGTCCCGCCGGGGGCAGCGGGACGTACCACTCGACGCCGGTCAGGAGGATACGGGTGTCCACGTCTCCCTCCCAGCTGACTCCGATGCCGTGTTCCTGGAGGATCGGGATGACGACGGTCTTCATCAGCGTGGCGGTCGTGGCGTCGTAGAGCTCCTCGCGCCGGGAGTCGTCCAGGGCCTTGTACGCCTTCCCGCTGAAGTGAGCGGGCCAGAAGATGCCGTAGCTGAGGTAGGTGCTGCCGCTCTCCACGAGGCGCTCGGTGTCCTGCTGGTGGAAGAACACGTACCCCAGGTCGTCCTGGCCGCCCTTGATCTCCGCGTGTCCGCAGTTGTTGCAGCAGGCGAAATCCTGCTCCGCGACGACGTGGGCCCTCCGCAGCGCCTCGAAGGCGCGGTCCAGCCTGGTGGCGGGCACGTCCCCGAATCCCGCCTGCTGGGCGCGGCGCGCATCGATGAGGTACTGGGCGATGGCGCGGCACTGCTCGTCGGACAGGGTGCCGTCACCCTCGTCCTCCACCGCGCAGGCGATCTCGAAGGCGTGGTCGTTGAGACAGTCGTTCCCGCGCACGAGCTGCATCCAGATGAGGTCGCGGATGTACTCCTCGAGCTCGGGGCCAACCACACCCCCGAGCATCTCATCGGGGATTCTCAGCCCGTCGGGCTGGGCGTTCAGATCGAGCATGGTCGAGACCCTAGCAACCACCACCGACGACAAGGGGCCTGGCGGCACTGCCCGGCCCTGGATGCGAGCGTGACGACGGCGCCGTCGCAGGAGGAGGCCGCGGCGACGCCGTCGATCGGATGGGATGTGATGGGCGGGATGCCCTCACTGGTGCGGGCCCAGTGCGGCCACGCCAGTCTCAGTCCTGCTCGCCCCCGGAGGGGTTCGGCTTGATCCACCACCACAGGCCCATGCCCGCGGCGATGGCCAGCAGGCCCAGGCCCGACCACAGGTTGGCGTTGATGCCACCGGTCTTGTCCATCTCCTCGGCACTGTTGAACAGGACCGAGCACACCACCAGGTAGAGGCCGATGAGCCCCAGAGCACCGGTGATGACCGCCCGGATGTCCGTGAGTGAACGATTGCTCATGAGTGTTCTCCTTCGTGTGTCCGGGCGGAACTAGTGGAAGATGCTGTTGAGGGCGATGACCAGGGCCCCGGCGATGATCCCCAGCGGGATCGGACGGCGGAACCAGGGCAGCTCGTGCAGATGCGGGTCGGTGCGCTCGCTCTTGGGGGTCAGGGCGTAGACGAAGCCCTTGAGCTCGGAGTCGGGCTTCGGCTTCGTGGCCAGGGAGACCAGCACCGTGATGACGACGTCGACGGTGAAGGCCACGCCCGCCGCCAGGAAGGCACCGCCCTGTCCTGGCATGACCAGGCGCTCGGTCCAGATGAGGATGTTGACCCCCAGGGCGCCCAGGGTTCCGCTGATGAGGCCGATCCAACCGGCGTGCGGGGTGGCCCGCTTCCAGAACATCCCGATGATGAAGGTCGCGAACAGCGGCGCGTTGAACATCGAGAACAGCGTCTGGAGGTAGTCCATGAGGTTGGAGTAGCTTGACGCGATGATCGCGGTGAGGATCGCGACCACGGAGGCCGTCAGGGTCGAGAGCTTGCCGACCATGAGGTAGTGGGCGTCGTCGGCGTCCTTCTTGAGGTAGTGCTGGTAGATGTCCACGCCCCACACGGTGTTGAAGGCGGAGATGTTCGCCGCCATACCCGCCATGAAGGAGGCCAGCAGACCCGTGATCGCCAGCCCCAGCAGACCGTTGGGCAGCAGGTCGCGCATGAGGTAGAGGACCGCGTCGTTGAACTGGTACCCAGCCCCGGAATCTGCCTTGAGCTGTTGGATCTCCGAGACCATGACACCGGCGACCATGCCCGGGACGATGACGAGGAAGGGCACGAACATCTTGACGAAGGTGCCGATGATCGGAGTCGACTGGGCCGAGGAGATCGAGTCCGAGGCCATGGCCCGCTGCACCTCGACGAAGTTCGTCGTCCAGTAGCCGAAGGACAGCACGAAGCCCAGACCGAAGACCAGGCCGATGACGGACAGCAGGTTGGAGTCGAAGCCGGAGATCGAGTTGCCGGGCCAGGAGTGCAGCTGCTGAGCCGCGACCTTGGCGGCCTCGGTGGCGTCGTTGGGGTGAGCGGCCGTCGCGGCTTCGGTGATCTTGCTGGTCAGGCCGTGCCAGCCGCCCACGCGGTGCAGGCCGATGAGGGTCAGGGGCAGCAGGGCCGCCACGATGACGAAGAACTGGAGGACCTCGTTGTAGATCGCTGCGGAGAGCCCGCCCATGGTGATGTAGGAGAAGACGATGACGGCGGCCACGATGAGCCCCACCCACAGGGGCCAGCCCAGCAGCCAGTTCATGATCTTGCCCAGCAGGTACAGGTTGATGCCGGCGATGAGCAGCTGGGCCAGGGCGAAGCTGAGCGCGTTGACCAGGTGCGCGGCGGTGCCGTAGCGCTTGAGCATGAACTCGGGCACCGAGCGCACCTTGGAGCCGTAGTAGAAGGGCATCATGACCAGACCCAGGAAGATCATGGCTGGGACCGCGCCGATCCAGAAGTAGTGGAAGGTCGGCATGCCGTACTGGGCTCCGTTGGCCGACATTCCCATGATCTCGACGGCGCCGAGGTTCGCCGAGACGAAGGCGATACCCGTCACCCAGGCAGGCAGGGACCGACCCGAGGTGAGGAAGCCGTCGGACGTGGCCGCCTTGGCGCGGGCGATGAGCCCGACGCCGATGACGAGGCGAAGTAGATCGCGATGGGGATGTAGTCGTACCAGCGTGCGGCGATGAGTGTGCCGGATGACGCTGACGAGGCTGACAAAGCGTTCAGCGTGGAGGACATCGGTGTACCTCTCAGGGGATATGTTCCAGGTGGCAAGATCATTCTTGCTGTGCGGCAGGTTAGCATGGCGCCGATCACGGCACGGGAGGTTGAACCTGTCCGGGGTGCACCGGGGAGGCTGGGTAGAGTGCCCTCCATGACGCTGACTGCTGCTGCCGACGGCTCCTCCCTGGGCAACCCGGGACCGGCCGGCTGGGCCTGGTACGTGGATGACGACTGCTGGGCCGCCGGAGGCTGGGAGAGCTCGACCAACAACCGCGGCGAGCTCACCGCCGTCCTGGAGCTCCTGCGGGCCACCGAGGCCGCCGGGCTCGCCGGCGAGGAGCTCCTCATCCAGTGCGACTCCCAGTACGTCATCAACTCCCTGACCAAGTGGCGTCACGGCTGGAAGAAGCGCGGCTGGCGCAAGGCCGACGGCAAACCCGTCCTCAACGCCGACCTCGTCAAGGACCTCGACGCCGCGCTCGCGGGTCGCACCGTGCGCTTCGAGTGGGTGCGCGGGCACGTCGGCCACCCCATGAACGAGGCCGCCGACTCCCGGGCCCGCGGCGCCGCCACCGCCTTCCAGCAGGGCCGCCCGGTGCCCGCAGGACCGGGCTGGACCCGCGGCGGCCTGGCACCGGGGAACCGGGAGGCGCAGCAGGCGCCGAGTGCGGCGTCGTCGAGCGCACCCGCCGAGCCACAGACCGACGCCCTGTTCTAAACGCCGAGGAACGGGCGCACAGCCCGCAGGGCCCCGGTGACCGTCTCTCACAGAAACGGCACAGGTCCGTCAAACACGTGGCATAAGGCCTCCGGCGAGGCTTGCTGCCATGACGACGACGAGCCCCGCCCTCCCCGCTGCCCGCCCGACGATCCTGGGCCGCCTGGCCTGCCTGCGCCGCCGGGTTCCCACGGTCGTCCTCTTCGCCGCCGTGTCCTTCACCGGCTGGAGCGTCGACTACGCGCTGGTCCTCATCCTCAACTCGTTGACCGGCTCGGTCCTCTACGCCGTCGTCGGAGCCCGGATCGTCTCCTGCACCCTGGGCTTTCTGCTCAACCGGCGTCTGTTCGGGGCCGCCCCGGAGACCTTCTGGCGCTCGGCCGGCGGCTACGCGACCGTCCAGGGCGGGGTCGCGGCGACCTCCTACGCCGGCATCTCAGTCCTCACCGGCGCCGGCGCTCCCCTGTGGCTGGCCAAGGGGCTGGGGGACTCCACGCTCTTTATCGTCAACTACCTGGCCCAGTCCCGCCTCGTCTACCGGGCCCCGGCGCCGCAGCCGGCTCTGGCCCCGGCCCTGGCCACTGCGGCCTGAGGAGGCGAGCGCGCAGGCTCAGGACTGGGCGTCGCGCATGAGGATGACGAGCTGGACTCGGTCACGCAGGTCCAGCTTGGTCAGGATCCGGGTGACGTTCTTCTTGACCGAGTCCGGGGCCAGGACGAGGCGCTGAGCGATCTCCGCGTTCGTCAGCCCCTGGGCCACCAGGTCGGCCACCTCGCGCTCGCGGGGGCTGAGATCGTCGAGGCGCTGGCGTGCCGCGCGCTGACGGGGTGAGGCCACGGGGCTGAGCATGTGCCGGTTGAGCAGCTCGCGGGTGATGCGCGGAGTGAGGATCGCGTCCCCGGAGCTGACCGCCCGCAGCGCCTGGTGGAGCTCGGCCGTGCGGGTGTCCTTGAGCAGGAAGCCGGAGGCGCCGGCCGACAGCGCCCCGAAGGCGAACTCGTCCTGGTCGTAGGTGGTCAGCACCAGAACCCGGATCGAGGGGTAGAGCTGGGAGATGCGGGCGGTGGCATCGATCCCGTTGAGTACCGGCATGCGCACGTCCATGAGGACGACGTCGGGAAGCGGCCGGCGTTCCTCAAGCAGGGCGGCGAGCTGGTCGAGGGCGTCCTGGCCGTGGACGGCCTCAGCTGTGACCTGCAGGTCGTCGGCCCGGTTGATGATGAGGGACAGGCCCATGCGGGTGGCTCGCTGGTCATCGACGATCATCACCGTGATCGGCCTGAGGGCGCTCGATGAGCTTCCGGCGTCCGGCCTGGAGGCGGTGGGGGAGGACGCGGGGCCGGAGGTGGACGGGCTCATCGCGGCGCGCCTTCCGGGAAGGGGACGAGGGCGCGCAGCACCCAGCCGGATGCGCCCTCATCGGTCGTGGGGCCGGCGGACAGTGTGCCGCCGTGCTCACCGACCGCGGCAGCCAGGTTGGCCAGTCCGTGGCCGGCCGCCGGCGGCGCCTGAGACGAGCCCGGGGAGCCGTCTGCGCGGCCTGGCTGAGCGCCGCGACCGTCGTCGGACACGGTGATCCGGGTGGCGGCCTGGTCGTGGTCCAGGGAGACGACGACGCGCGTGGCGCCCTCGGCGTGGCGCATGACGTTGGTCAGGGCCTCCCGGACGACGACATAGACGACCTCCCCGAGGGCCCGACTGCTTGCTGCGTCGAGGGGGCGCCTGCCGGTCTCGGTGAGGGCCGCACTGATGCCGGTGGCTCTCACCGTGGTCAGCAGGTCGGTGAGTCGGTCCCATCCGGGTGCGCCCCCGGGGGACTGCGGGTGTGCTGCGACCTGGCTGGTTGGGGGCTCGGTGGCGTCAACGGCGTCGTCGGGGGAGGGGCCCGGTGCCGTCTGAAGCGAGGCGACGGCGCGTCGGGTGTCGGCCAGACCCTCACGGGCCAGGGTGTTCATCATGTCGATGGCCTCATCGGTCTGCGGGCTGCCGCCGGCCCCCTGCATCCCCTCGGACAGGGCGATGATCGCGGTCAGGGCGTGGCCCACGGAGTCGTGGAGCTCGGCCGCCACCCGGGCCTGGTGGCGGGCGGCGTCGCGCTGAGCGACCAGCCGCTGCTCGGCGGACTGCGCCGCCAGCTGGGCGTCCCCGTGCTCCAGGGCCTCCCGGCGTGAGCGGGAGATCGAGGCCATCGCGAGCACGAGGACCAGGGCGAGGAAATCAGGGGTCAACGCGCTCACCTGCGGCCACTTGGCCAGTGCCGTGGGGACGAGGGTGCACAGCGCGCAGATACCGAAGCCGATGAGTCGGTCACGGGTGGGGGCGATCACGAGCAGGGCGTAGAGGGCCAGCATGGACAGCAGGTTGAGTCCACCGCGCGGCCCCCACAGGTCGACGGCGGCCGAGGCCAGGCTCGTGGCGGTGACGACGGCCAGGGGCCAGCGGCGTCGGGCCAGCAGCGATCCGGCGAGCAGCAGGGAGGCGATGACCCAGCCTCGCATAGGGAGGTACGGGTAGGTGTACGAGGCCACGTTGAGCACCATCAGCTGGAAGAGGCCCGCGGCCCCGGCCACCGCCCACAGGGTCAGGGTACTGGTGCGCCACCACTGAGCCACCCGGTCCAGGAGGGTTCGTGGGACCCGGGAGACGTGTGCCGGGTCGGGCGCTGCGGGAACCTGGCTCATGACTGGCGCCTCACTGCTCGGCGCAGAGCCAGGGCCAGCAGGACCACCCACACCAGGCAGATGACGCCCTCGAATGCTACGGCGCCCGGTGAGGTCACGTAGCCCGGGCTCAGGGCCGACGTGGCTCGGGTCAGTGAGGCTGCGGGGTTGAGGACGCTCAGCGGCCGTGCCACGAGAAGCATCGCCATCCCCGCGATGGTGCTCAGCAGCACCGTGGTCATCGTGGTGGCGAAGGACCTCATGATCGTACCCAGCCAGGTGACGAAGGTGAGGATGACCCACATTCCCAGCGCGACGACGGCGAAGCGCGGCAGGTAGGCGACCAGGCCCACCAGGCTGAAGCCCGAGGCGAGGCCCGCCACCGCGATGGTCAGGACCAGGACCGCGGTGGTGAGGACCGCGACCTGGAGGCCGTGCAGCAGCTTGCCCGCGACCATGGTGGTCTCCAGGCCGGTGGCGCTCATCCGCTGCCAGTTCTTTCCCTGGTGCTCACTGCTGGCGATCTGTGCGGCGAAGGCACCCAGCGCCAGCGGCATGAACACCATCGAGAGCAGGAGCGTGGACTGGGACCACGTGATCTCCCAGGTGACGCCCTGGGCCTCGAACTGGCTGCGGTAGGTGCGGTACTGCAGGTAGCCGGACAGAGAGCCCAGGGAGCACAGGATGGTGACGGCGACCCAGTACCACCGGTTGGGGGACTTGCGGTTCTCCCAGTACCAGGCGGCTCGCACCGACGGGCGGGACCGGGGAGCGGGCGGAGCAGACCGGCTCAGGCCGGCCGGCTGCGGCGTCGTGGACGGGCCGGAGGGGCCGGGGAGCGCTGACAGGTGCTGAGCGGGCCGGAGGGGCCGGCCTGCAGCGGGGCGTGCGGGGGCGGTGGTGCTCATCGGTGATTCTCCTGGTGGACGATAACGAGGTGGGCGGCGACGGTCCACCCGACCGCGACCAGCGCGGCGAGCGCCGCCAGGGTCCACGGGTGGGACACGAGCGTCATGTCGCCGTTCTCCCGCATGGACGTGCGGGAGGCGACCGTGTCAATGGGGGTGGCTGCGGGAACGATGCCCCAGGGCAGCAGCCATGAGAACTTCCCGAGGTAGGCGTAGGGCAGGCTCTCGGCGATGAGGCCGCCGATGGCTGCCGCACCCAGGCTGACGCTCTGCTTGTCGAAGCAGGTGGACAGCGTCAGCTGGACCGCGGAGATGGCCAGCGTTGAGCACGCCGCCACCGCGAGGGCGGGAGGCAGTGTGCTCCAGTAGGAGCCGGTGACGGTCAGCCCGATCGGGCCGGCCAGCACGGTGACAAGTGCGAAGAGGGTCATCTCTATGCACAGGACCGTGAGGATCACGACCACCAGCTTGCCTCGGTAGCGGGTCAGGGGGCTTTGCCCCAGCGCCGTCATCAGCTGGCCCATGCGCTCCTCGGTGTCCACGGTGACGATGCGTGAGGCCAGGATCGCGGTGATGAGGGGCATGAGGAAGGCGATGATCTGGATGAACTCGTCCAGGGCAAGCGTGGCGTGGCGTGCGCCAACCGGGCCGCTCGCCCGCTGGGTGATGAGCATACTGGACCATGCCAGGCACACGGCGGTGGCGCTGGCGGCGATGAGCCAGTAGCGCTTGCGGCGCAGCTTGCCCAGCTCGAGGGTCAGAGTGGTCCACGCCCGGCGGAGCGGGGAGAGGGGGAGTGTGCGCGGCTGTGCCGACATCGTCGGAGACTGTGTCGGGTGCTGCGTCAGGTGCTGTGTCGGTAGTGCTGGCTGCGCGACCATGGTGGCCGCCGGGCCGGCTGTGCTCACGGGGGTGCTCATCGGTTCATCTCCTGGGAGGCGAAGGGAGGCTGGGCGGCCAGGACCGGCTCGGTCAGCTCCAGGAAGGCCTGCTCGAGGGTCTTGCGCACGGTCTGGACCCGGTAGACGGTTGTCCCGGAGGAGACGATGCGGGTGATGAGCTCGCCGACGACGTCGTCGGGCATCATGGGGGTGCGCACGGCGCCGTCCCGCACCTCGTGGGCCACCCCGAGGGAGGTCAGGAGCGCGGCGACGGCCGTGGGCGAGGAGACGAGCAGCTCGATGACCCCCTCGTCGCGCAGCCCGGCCAGGGTGCCCTGATAGCGCAGGCGTCCGGCGCAGATGATGCCGACGGTGTCGGCCATCTGCTCGATCTCGGACAGGATGTGGGAGGAGACGATGATCGTCACGCCCTCCTGGCGGGCCAGGGTGACGATGAGCTGGCGGATCTCGGCCACCCCGGCGGGGTCGAGCCCGTTGGTCGGCTCGTCCAGGAGCATGAGGGCCGGGTTCGACAACAGCGCCATGGCCAGTCCCAGGCGCTGCTTCATGCCCATGGAGTAGTGCTTGACCTGCTTGTTCTCCTGCCCGATGAGGTTAACGGTGGCCAGGGCGTGCTGGACGCGGTTGGAGGCCAGCCCCAGGTAGGAGGCCACCATGGCCAGGTTCTCCTTGCCGGTCAGGCTCGGGTAGTAGGAGGGGCCCTCGATGAGGGAGCCGATGGTTCCCGGCGGCAGGGGGTGGCGCTGGCTGACCGGGCGTCCCAGGACGCTCATGCTGCCTGACGTCGGGCGGGTCAGTCCCAGCAGGAGCTTCATCGTGGTGGACTTGCCGGCGCCGTTGGGGCCCAGAAAGCCGTAGATACCGCCGGCGGGCACGGACAGGTTCAAGCCGTCGACGGCGTTGACGCCGTTGTAGGTGCGGGTCAGCCCCTCAGTGACCACGACGAGCCCCTCGGCGGGAGAGGGGACGGCTGGGGCGGGCACGGCGCCGGGCGCAGCTGGGGCGGGCACGGCGCCGGGGGCTGCCGGGGCCGGAACGAAGGGCGCGGCCGGCTGCTGAGCCGGTACGAGGATCGGCGCGCCCCCGTTCATGGCTGCGGTCTGGGGCAGGGGTGTTGTTGGTGGGGCGGAGGGCCTTGGTGTGCTGGTGACAGGTGCGTTGCTCATGACTCCATGGAAGCCCCCGGTAGGAGGCGCGCGCACCGCCGTCGGCCCGTTTGTCCCCCCTGGGGGACGGTCTCCCGTGTCTGCCCGCTTCGGAAGCGCCGAGGGGGGGCCGGAGCTGGGGCCGGCGTTGAACGATGGCCTCCGGGCTCGCCCTTGGGTGAGCGCCTCGCGTTCGTAGGGTAGCCCTCGCGTTCGTACCCTGAACCCCCGAACGCGCGGCACAAGGTACGAACTCGACGACGGTGTCCGGGTCCGGCAGTGCTGGGCGTCAGACTCTTGTGCGCACTACCGGGAGCGGCTCAGATGAGGGTGAGTGCCTGGCGCGCGATGGCGAGCTCCTCGTTGGTGGGCACCACGAGCACCGTGACCTTCGAGTCCGGGGTGGAGATGACGCGCGGCTCGCGGGAGCGGGTCTCGTTGACCCCCTGGTCGATCTTGACACCCATGAAGCTCAGGCGCTCGCCGAGCTCACGGCGCAGGTCGGCGTCGTTCTCACCGATACCTGCGGTGAAGGTCAGGGCGTCCAGGCCGCCCATGACGGCGGTGTAGGCGCCCACGTACTTCACGAGGCGGTGCAGGTAGATGTCCATGGCCTCGCGGGCCTCCTGCTCACCGGCACCGATGCGCTTCCACACCTCGCGCATGTCGTTGTCCCCGGCCAGGCCCTTCATGCCCGAGCCGCGGTTGAACAGGTGGTCGATCTCGTCGATGGACATGCCGGCCACCCGCGCCAGGTGGAAGACGGCGGCCGGGTCGATGTCGCCGGTGCGCCCACCCATGACCAGGCCCTCCAGCGGGGTCAGGCCCATGGAGGTGTCCACGGCGTGCCCGGCCACGACCGCCGAGGCCGAGGCCCCGTTGCCCAGGTGCAGGACGACCTGCTTGAGGTCATCGCGCCCCAGGAGCTGCGAGACCGCCCCGGAGACGAACTGGTGGCTGGTGCCGTGAGCCCCGTAGCGGCGGATGGAGTAGGTGTCGGCGACCTCGCGGTCCAGGGCGTAGCGGGCGGCCTCCTCGGGCAGGTCCTGGAAGAAGGCGGTGTCGAAGACGGCCACGTGCGGCACGTCGGACAGGAGGCGGCGCCCCACCTCGATGCCCTTGAGGTGGGCGGGGTTGTGCAGCGGGCCCAGCGGTACGAGCTGCTCGATACGGGCCACGACCTCGTCGTCGATGAGGGCCGGGCCGGAGAAGTAGCGCCCGCCCTGGACGACCCGGTGGCCCACGGCCACGATGTGGGCGTCGGCCAGCGAGGGGCCCTGCTCCTCGAACAGGCGCAGCACCTCGGACAGGCCGAAGCCGTGGTCGGGGACCGGCTCGGTGATCTCGGTGCGTTCCTCGCCGTGCTTGTGGGTGATGGCGCCGGTCTCCTCACCGATGCGCTCCACCAGGCCGGAGGCGAGCGAGGCGCCCGAGTCGGGGTCAACCAGCTGGTACTTGATGGAGGAGGAGCCGGAGTTGATAACGAGGACGGTGCGCTGAGTCACGGGGTGCCTTTCAAGAACGGTCGGGGATGAACGCGGGGACGACTGGATGACTGATGCCGGTCTCGGGTGAGCCTCGGCGGCGTGGGACCGGGTCCCGGTCCCACGCCGCTGGAGGGCTCAGCCCTGGGCCTGGACGGCGGTGATGGCGACGGTGTTGATGATGTCCTCCACCAGGGCGCCGCGCGAGAGGTCGTTGACCGGCTTGTTGAGACCCTGGAGGACCGGGCCGATGGCGATGGCGCCCGAGGAGCGCTGGACCGCCTTGTAGCCGATGTTGCCGCTGGACAGGTCCGGGAAGATGAAGACGTTGGCCCGCCCGGCCACGAGCGAGTCCGGGGCCTTCTTGGCGGCCACGGTCGGGTCGATGGCGGCGTCGTACTGGATGGGGCCCTCGACGGCGAGGTCGGGCTCCTTGGCCCGCACCAGCTCGGTGGCCTCACGGACCTTGTCCACGTCCGCGCCCTTGCCGGAGGTCCCGGTGGAGAAGGACAGCATCGCCACGCGCGGCTCGACGCCGAACTGGCGGGCCGTGGCGGCCGAGGAGATGGCGATGTCGGCCAGCTCGGCGGCGTTGGGCTCGGGGTTGACGGCGCAGTCGCCGTAGACGAGCACCCGGTCCTGCAGGAGCATGAGGAAGACCGAGGAGACGATGGAGGTCCCCGGCTTGGTCTTGATGATCTGGAAGGAGGGGACGATCGTGTGGGCGGTGGTGTGGGCGGCGCCCGAGACCATGCCGTCGGCGTCTCCCATGTGGACCATCATCGTGCCGAAGTAGGACACGTCCTGGACCTTCTCGCGGGCCTGCTCCAGGGTGACGCCCTTCTTGGCGCGCAGACGGGCGAACTCCTCGGCGTACTTCTCCAGCAGCTCGGGGTCGTCCGTGGCGACAACCCGGGCGGCGGCGATGTCCAGGCCCAGCTCGGTGGCGCGGGCCCGCACCGTGGTCTCGTCGCCCAGCAGCACCAGGTCGGCGATGCCGCGGCGCAGGATGGCGTCGGCGGCCCGCAGGACCCGGTCGTCGTCGGGCTCGGGCAGGACGATCGTCTTGCGGTTGGCGCGCGAGCGCTCCACCAGCTCGGCCTGGAACATGATGGGGGTGACGACCTCGGAGGGCTCGACCTCCAGGGCCGACAGGAGGGCCTCGACGTCGGCCTCCTGCTCGAAGGTGGTCACGGCGACGTCGATCTTGCGCTCGGAGCCGTGGGCGAGCAGGCCCTGCAGGGAGCCGGCCGCGGAGGCGGCGGTGAAGGTGTCCAGCGGGGAGGTGATGACCGGGATGTTGACGTCCAGCCCCTCCAGGAGGCGCAGCGCGTGGGGCGCCACCTCGAAGCCGCCGTTGAGGATGAGACCCGACAGGATCGGGAAGCTCGAGGAGGCCTGGGCCGCCATGAGGGAGATGAGCATGGCGGAGCGGTCGGCCGGGACGATGGCGAGCTGGCCCGCGGTCAGGCGCTCCAGGACGTGGGAGACGTCCATGGCGCACACGAGGACGGACTCGGCCTCGCGGTCGAGCAGCGTCTCGTCACCGGCGATGAGAGTGCCCTCGACGGCGTCGAGCACCTCGCGCACCACCGGGGCCGCCAGCAGCGGCACCTCGGGCAGGGTAGTGGAGGTGATGCCCTCGATGGCGGTCAGTGCCTCGCTGACGGCCTGGCGGGTCTCGGGCAGGCACTTGTTGGCCACGACCGCGACGGTGCGGGCGTGGTTGTCGGCGATCTCGGCCATGGAGACCTCCACGGAGGCGACGACGTCCTCCACGTCATTCTGCCCGGAGACCACCAGCAGCACCGGGACGCCGATGTTGGCGGCCACCCGGGCGTTGAGGGCCAGCTCGGGGTTGCCGGCGACGTCGGTGAAGTCCGAGCCGTCGATGATGACGACGTCGTGCTCGCGCGCCAGGGCCCGGTAGGCGTCGACGATGCGTGCCAGGGCCTCCTCGGGGTCGGCGTGGAACTCGTCCCAGGTCGCGCCGACGCACTGTTCGGGGGGCGTGGCGGAGCCGGCACGGTTCAGCAGGAGGCTGAGGAAGGCATCGCCCTCACGGCTCTCCACGAAGGGGCGGAAGACGCCGACCTTGGCGACCACCTTGGTCAGGCAGGAGACCAGCCCGAGGGCCACCGTTGACTTCCCGGTTCCGGCGTTGGGTGAGGCGATGTAGATACTGCGCGCCACGTTAGGTCCTTCTCGCGTTGTCTTGGAGTCAGGGGCGCCGGCTCATTCCGGTGCCGTACGGGTCCGATTGTGCCCCCACCTGCGGGTCATCTGCGACTAAAGGCCCGATCTCAGTGTGTCTTGTGATGTGGGAACGGGCACATACTCAGAGGCTGGTACGGGTGTCATAGGTACTTGCCCGTCCGAGCGGTCGGCCGGCGGCCGGGCGTGGAGGGGACCGTCGCCCGCCCGGTGCCGGGGTCGACGGTTACCGTGACGTTGCTGTGGGACTGTCGGGGGGTGAGCCCCTCTTCCTGCGAGACCCAGATCGTGTAGGTCGACGACGGGTCTCCCGGCTGGGGAAGGAACAGGGCGACGGCCTGCCCGCCACCGGCCTCCTGAGCGGCGGCGATGGCGCGCTGCGGCCCGATGTCCTGAGCCCGGCCCGTGCTGGTCGGCTCCGCCGGGAACTGGTATCCGCTCATGGGCACGGAGGCGGCCGGTTGGGTGGGGCGGATGCTGAACACGCTGGCGTAGTAACCCCACAGGAACAGCAGGGGAAGGAGGACCAGCCCAGCCGCCTTGAGCAGATCGGTGTCCCTGGAGAGGCGCCGGGCGCGCCAACGGGCGGACAGGGCGGTGCGCCGATGGCGCTGCAACGGCCACCACGTGCGCAGCCCGCTGACGGTCAGGACCGCGAGGACCACGCCAGAGGTGGCCACGACCAGCCCCCCGACGGTCAGACCCCGGCGGCCGGCCCACCAGCTGGTGTGGGGGATCTCCTGGGACATCCAGTGCACGTGGCCGGGACCCTGGCAGGACAGCAGGCAGTGGTGCAGATTGTCCAGGACGGAGACCCAGGTCGGGGTCGCCGACGCCTTGCTGATCTCGTGCCCGGTGGAGGAATCGACCGCGTAGATGGCCTGCTCGGTCCGCACCTCGACGACGTCGGTGTTCTGCGTCGCCGACAGGACGGGCTCGTCGGGATGGCCGTTCTTGATCGTCTCGACCGCCTGGGGCAACGAGACCTGGCCGGGACTGGCGTTGGGGGTGGAGGCGGTTGGGTTCAACGAGCGCAGGATCTCCGCCTGGTGCGGCAGGAGTACACCGCTGAGAGTAATGACCAGCATCCCCAGGCCGGTTGCCGCTGACAGCCAACGGCGCACGAGCGCCATCGCCCGGCAGGTGCGGGAGGGTGGGGAGGGGAGGGGGTCGGCCGTGGGATCCATGGCAGTCTTCATCGGGGTGGGTTAGGACCCCGCGGGGGCCAGCAGGGCGGCCACGGCGCACAGGCAGGCGAGGACCGCGATGAGGGCGTAGACGCAGTATCCACGCTCGCGCCGCCGCCACAGGGAACGGGCGCCGCTGACGCTGATGGCGGCGCCGGCGACCTGAATGACCAGGGCGGTGCCGACGGCGAGGGGGCTGGCGGCGCCTATGGCGGGAGCCAGGGCGTAGACGATGACGCACCTGAGGCCCGAGGCCCACAGTCCCAGCATGACGGCGTGGATATCGGCGCTGACCAGGAGGGGAGAGGCTGCGTCGTCCTGAACGAGAGGGGCGGGCGTTGCGGGTGCGACAGTGTCGACGTCGTCTCCGGTCTCCCCACCGGACGAAACGTCAACATAATCAATACTCGCAGTACTCTTCATACTGACCAATACGGTAACGGTCAGGATAAATTACGTCAACGCTCCGTCGTAGGCGGGTGATGTGATGTCAGACAGGCGCCTTTGAAGGAAATAACTGCTGGGAGGGCCCTGTACTGTAGGTCGGAGAAATAGATGGCTGCTTGGCTGTGTGCCGGACGCGGCCTGGCAGCCGGACCGGGCTAGCGCAGCAGGGGCAGTGCGGAGATGATGGTCAGGACGACGATGATCGGCTCGAAGACCCGCTGATCCATGTGCTCGGCGAGGCGTCGACCGGCCAGGGCCGAGGCGATGACGACCGGGGCGGCGGCCGCCGCCAGTGACAGAGTCGTGGGGTTGACCAGGCCGGCTGAGACGGAGAAGGGCAGCTTGACCAGGTTGACCAGGAAGAAGAACCAGGCCGTCGTCCCCAGGAAGGCCTTGACCGGATAGCGGCAGGCCAGGAAGTACATGGAGGTCACCGGGCCGCCGGCGTTGGCAACCATCGTGGTGAAGCCGGCCAGGCTGCCGTAGACCAGGCGGGCCAGGCGGCTGCCGGCTGGGGGAGGGAGGGCCGCCTCGGGCGTGCCGGCGGACCTGTTCCTGGCGGCCGAGCGGCGCTGGTACAGCGTGATGGCGGCCAGGATCAGCAGGATGGCGCCGATGAGGCGGCGAGTGGAGTCGTTGGAGGCCAGGTGCAGGAACAGGGCGCCGGCGCCGACGCCGGCCAGCACCGCCGGGACGAGCCTGCGCAGCATGCGGAAGTCCGCGTCGCTGCGATAGCTCCACACGGCCAGCAGGTCGCCGGTCATGAGCATGAGCAGGATGGCGCCGGTGGACTCCTTGGCGGGCAGCGCCGCGGTGCACAGGGCCACGGCGATGGTGGCCGCCCCGGGCAGGGCGGTCTTGGCGATGCCGCACAGGGCCGCCACGACCACGAGCAGGATCCAGGCAGTGGCGGTCAAGGTGGGGAGCACGGGACCTCTCAGCGGTGAGAAGAGTCGGGGGTCTGGTGTGAACTTTGTCCAGACTAATGCATGGCCGTCGACGGCGAGGACCGATGGGGTCTGCTCAGAGCCGAGTGGCGGCGAAGCGGGAGGACTTCACTGCTTCGGGGCTGTCCAGCTGGGGCGTGCTCGCATCGGTGCCCGAGTACCGCGCAGGCTACAGGTTGACCGGCAGTGTCAACGGTGCGTCGCAGGGGTGCGCAGCAGTGCGGCGAGCCCGACGATGCCGAGGACGATGAGCCCCGCCGCGGGCAGGGTCGCGGTGAGCAGGTGGTCCGCAAACGCGGTGCGCTGGGTCGTCAGTCCGATCCCGTGAAGCAGCCCCAGGGCCGCGGCTCCGGTGCCAAACGACAGGATCGAGACCGCGGCTCGCACCGGCCGGTGTCCTTCGGCACCCCGAGAACGACTACGCTCCCAACCATCACTGGTCGGGAGCGTCGAGGTGAGGCGTCAGTTGGTGGGGCCCGCACGGAGGGGGAGTCCGTGCGAGCCCCGTGACGTCTCAGGCTTTGAAGAGGGTTCCCTCAAGGTAGGCGCGCGCCTTGCGGGCGTACTCCAGCGGGTTGGCGATGGCCGGGTCCTGCTCGGCCTCCACCAGGATCCAGTCGGAGTAGCCGTGGTCCACGAGGAACTTGTAGGGGACGGTGAAGTCGATCGTGCCGTCACCGGGGACGGTGAACATGCCGGCCAAGAAGGAGTCGAGGAAGGAGCGCTCGGCGGCCTTGGACTCCGCCATCTTCTCGGGGCGCACGTCCTTGAAGTGGACGTGCTTGACGCGGTCGATAGTGGCCTCCAGCAGGCCCATGACGTCGCCGTCGCCCACGTAGGCGTGGCCGGTGTCGAACAGGAGGGAGACCTTGGCCGGGTCGGTCAGCTCCATGAGGCGGATGGTCTCCTCCTTGGTCTGGATGACCGTGCCCAGGTGGTGGTGGTAGACGAGCTCCAGGCCGTGGGCGTGGGCGACGTCGCCCAGGCGGTTCAGGCCCTCGGCCAGCACCGGCCACTGTTCCTCGGTGAGCACCGGCTTGTTGGTGAAGATGCAGACGTCGCGGATGCCCTGGACCGAGCCGGTCTGCTCGGAGACGACGACGCGAGTGGCACCCAGGTACTCCAGGTAGGCGCAGGTGGCCTCGAAGTCGGGGATGACGGCCTCGACGCCGTCACGCAGGATGAAGGAGGAGAACCACTGGGCGACGATCTTGATGCCGCGGGCCTCGGCGGAGGCCTTGACCTCCTCCTTGGGCGGGAAGAAGCCGGCGCACTCGGTGCCCGCGTAGCCGGTGTCGGCCAGGTCCAGGAGCATGTCCTCCAGGGTGTTGAAGGCGCCGACCTCGGGGATGTCGTCGTTGCGCCAGGTGATCGGGTGCATGCCCCAGGAGATGCCGTGGGGGTCGGAGATGGCGGTTGCGGGGTCGAGGGTGAAGGGCATCGTTGCTCCGTGTTCTCGCTCGGGTGGTGGTGGGCGGTGGTCAGTGGAATGAGTGCGGTGAGACGGCGGTGAAGTGCTGGCGGCTGCTGCGCCGTCGGCTGGGGTCCGCCAGTGGTGCGCTCCCGGGAGGAGGGTGCCGGCGTCGGTGCCGGGCGGTGGGCCCGTGCCTCGAACCTAGCAACAGGACTTTGTCCTGACAAGTCCTTCTCGGGTCCTCCCGGGAGCGCGTGTGGTGGGGAGGGGTCAGGAGTAGAGCTTCTCCATCTCGACCTCGATCTCCTCCAGGGACTTGTCCTTGGTCTCCGGCATGATCTTGAACAGGACGACGGCGACGACCAGGTTGAGCACGCCGTAGATGGTGTAGGTGATGCCGCCGCCCAGGGTCTCCATCATGGGCGGGAAGGTCCAGGTGATGATGGCGTTGGCGGTCCACATGCAGAAGATCGCCGTGCCGTTCATGATGCCGCGGACGTTGGCCGGGAAGATCTCACCCATCATCGTCCACACGATCGTGCCGTTGGAGGACTGCACGATGAGCATGAAGACCGACATGAGCCCCAGGATGAGGTAGGCGGCCCAGGCGGGCGGAGTGGTGTGGTTGGCCATGTGCGGGGCGATGAAGAACTGGAAGGTCGCCGCGATGCCCAGCAGGGTGACGCCCACGCCGATGACGTCGCCGATGAGGACCTGGCGGCGCCGGAACTTCAGGATGAGCCAGATGCCGATGGCCGAGCCGATGACCGACATGACGCCGTTGGCCACCTGTGCGGTGATGGAGGCCGAGGTGGACATGCCGGCGTACTCCAGTACCTTGGGGGCGTAGTACATGACGGTGTTGACGCCGGTGGTCTGGTTGACCACGGCCAGGAAGATGCCGACCAGCAGCAGCTTGCGCAGCCAGGGCGTGGCCATGACGTGGCTGAAGCCCTTGCGCTGGGACTCCTCGTCCTTCTCGTGCTGGCGAGCCTCGACCATCTCCATGATCTCGTCCTCGATGGCGCCGTCCTTCTCCGGGACGCGCACGCGCTTGAGGGCGCCGATGGCGTCGTAGAGACGCTCCTTGGCCAGGTACCAGCGTGAGGACTCGGGCATGAGGCGGATACCGATCCACAGGGCCACCGCCGGGATGGAGCACAGGACCAGCATGTAGCGCCAGGCCTCGCCGTTACCGGCGCTGATGCTGAGCTGGTCGAGGAAGGCGTGGTACTGCTCCGCGTTCATCGGGCCGCCCTTGGAGGACTGGAGCTTGGCGATCTCGTCGAAGACGTACTGGCCCGGGGTGAAGTGCCCGCTGGGGTCCTCGGCGATGGTGATCCTTGGGCCGCCCTGGAGGGAGTTGATGATGGCGTTCATCGAGAAGGCGAGCAGCTGGCCGGTGACGATCATGAGCTGGTCGATGGCCACGATGGAGCCGCGGATGCGTTTGGGGGCAGTCTCCGCCAGGTAGACGGGGACCGTTGCGGAGGCGGCTCCGACGGCGAAGCCCAGGACGATACGGAAGGGGTACATGACCCAGACGTTGGGGGCGATGGTGGTGCCGATCGCGCCGGCGAAGAACAGGAAGGCCAGGACGGTGATGTTGTGGCGCCGGCCCCAGCGGTCCGACATGAGACCGCCCAGCAGTGCGCCCAGCGCGGCACCGGCCAGCAGGGTTCCGCCGATGGCGCCCTCCTGGAAGGAGGTCAGCTGGAGGCCCCTGGCGTCGAAGGGCATGTACATGTACGGCAGGGCGCCGGAGATGACGCCGGTGTCGTAGCCGAAGAGCAGTGAGCCGAGCGTGGCCACGGCGGCGATGGCGACGACGCCGCGGTGCTTGCCCGAAGGCGGCGTCTCGGCCACCGCCTTGGTGAGCTCTTCCCTGGTGAGTCCACGCAGGGACGTCGTGACTCCCTGAGACATAGGGGGTCTCCTCTCAGTCCTGCGGCAACGATGCCGCAGGGATCATTGTGGTGGGTGGGTGGTGGAGTGAAGAGAAAAGTGAGGTGTGAGACGGCTCAGGCGTCGAAGGTGGTGCGTCCCTCGACGCGGGGGACCTCGTGCCACTGGCCGTCGGCCGCTGAGGCGACGACGGCCTCGTCGACCTCCGCGGCGCACCAGGCGTCGGCGGCCGAGGGGGCCACCTGCTTGCCGGTGAGGATCGACTCGATGAACTGCGCGGCCTCAATGGCCTTCATGTCGTCAAAGCCCATGGAGGTGCCGATGGCGGGCTGGAAGCGCTGCCACTGACCCCACTGGGGGCCGGCCATGGCGCGGGTGTAGCCGTGGGAGGCACCGCCGTCGAGCACGGGGCAGATCTCCAGCTCGTTGAGGCGCTCGAAGTTCCAGCGGGCCGAGCCCTTCGTACCGTAGACCTCGACGACGTACTCGGCGCGCGGTCCCACGCTGACGCGGGAGGACTCCATGGTGCCCACGGTGCCGTTCTCGAAGCGCACGAGCATGGAGACGTAGTCCTCGTTCTCCACCGGGCCGACCTCGTCTCCGATCTCGAAGCCCGAGTGGCCGATGCCCATCTTGGTGGGGATGGGGCGCTCGGTGATGAAGGTGTCGGTGATCGCGGTGACCGAGGCGATGCGCCCCACGATGTACTGGGCCAGGTCCGCCCCGTGGCTCATGAGATCGGGCACAACGCCGGCCCCGGCCTTCTCCTTCGAGGCCCGCCAGGTCAGGGGCCCCATGGGGGAGGAGTTGTAGTCGGCGATGAACCACACGCGCACGTTCGTGATCCGGCCCAGCTCGCCTCCGCGCACCAGGGAGCGCAGGTACTCGATGGCCGGGGTATGGCGGTAGTTGAAGCCGACGGCGGTGACGAGGTCCGCCTTCTCGGCGGCCTGGGCGATCTGCCGGGACTGCTCGGCGCTGACCCCCATGGGCTTCTCGATCCAGAAGGGTTTGCCGGCCTCGACGGCCGCCAGGGCCATCTCGTGGTGGAGGAAGTTGGGGGCACAGATGGAGACGGCCTCCACCTCGGGGTCGGCCAGCAGGTCGCGGTAGTCGGCGTAGGCGCGCTCGAAGCTCAGGTTGTCCACTGCCTCCTGGCGCACCTCGTCCACGGGGTCCGCGGCCGCGACCAGGCGCGGAGCCACGCCCAGCTCGGGGAAGCGCTCAGCGATGGCACGGTAGCTGCGGGCATGAAGCCGTCCCATCCACCCCAGGGAGATGACTCCGATACCCAGTACTTTCTTGTCGGTCATTACGGTCCTTTCCGACGACACTGTCGGCTGCTGCGTGTGTGGAGGTGTGTCCGGAAGCCCCGGGATACACTCGTCGCTAATGACGTCACAGGAAGATAGCAGAGCAACTTTGTCCTGACAAGAGGAGGTGAGGTCAGATGACCGCAGTGGCCGGGTCTACATGCTCACCGGTGTGGTCGGATAGGATGCGCTCAACCGGTGTCCAAGGATGGACTCCGGCTCCCGCGGATCATACCGGTCCGTGAGGCACAACGGTGTGGAAAGGGAGACGTCTGCCGTGAAAGGAGCTCGAGGACGAGGCGGGCGGGTCACGATCAGGACTGTCGCCGAGCGCGCCGGCCGCTCCATCTCCACCGTATCGGCGGCTCTCAACGGCTCCGACGGCGTCGCCGAGAAGACCCGTGGCGAGATCCTGAGCATCGCCACCGAGCTCGGCTACCAGGCGGATCCGCGTGCCCAGTTCCTGCGCCGCAGCCACACCGGGCTCATCGGCGCCAGCTTCGCCATCGGGCAGGCCTACCAGGGGCTCATCGTGGACGGGCTCTTCCAGGCGGCCTCCGCCCTGGATCACGCGCTGGTGCTGGCCACCTCCACCCCGCACCGCGATGTGGCCGACGGGCTGCGCTCGCTGCTGCTCCAGCGCTGCGAGGGCCTCATCCTGGTCGACCCCGACCTCTCCGTGGGCGCCCTGGCCGGAATCGCGGACCGTCCCCCGGCGGTCCTCATCGGCACCAGTACCGATCTGGGGGACGTTGATGAGGTCCACTCCCGTGACGACGTCGGCTTCCAGCTGCTCGTCGATCACCTGGTCGACACCGGGCGCCGTCGCATCACCCATGTGGACGGCGGAGGAGAGACCGCCGCAGGGCGACGGATTGAGCGCTTCGGTCAGGCCATGGAGCGGCGCGGGCTGACGGACAGTGCCCGGGTGGTGCCCGGGGGAGGCGACGAGGACAGCGGGGCCAGGGCGGTCCACCGCCTCATCGAGGCCGACGAGCTGCCCGAGGCGCTCCTGTGCTTCAACGACCACTGCGCCGTCGGAGCCCTCATGGAGCTGCGCCGCCAGGGGCTGAGGGTGCCGCAGGACCTGGCCGTCACCGGTTACGACGACATCCCGGTCACGGCGGCCTCGGCCTTCTCCCTGACCACGGTGCGCCAGAACGCCGGCCTCATCGCCGAGGTCGCGGTACGGGCGCTGCTGGCCCGGATGCACCCGGACCAGGACGGCCATATCCCGGCGGAGGTCGCCGGTGAGGACCGGCCTCTGGGAGGCCGTCTCTACCGGGTGGTCCCCGAGCTTGTCGTCCGCGACACAACGGCCCCGCCGGGCGAGCGCCGGGACACGGCCCGGGCCTGATGCGGCGCGAGGCCTACGGTGAACCTCACCGAGGAAGCCACAACCGAGGGGCGCACGCCCCGCACACTGGGACAGGAACCATGATTAACGGAGAACTCATCGACCTGGTCGCCGGCGACTACGAGGCGCGTATCGCCTCGTCGGGCGCCATGCTCGTCCACCTGCGCCGCCAGGGGCGTGACCTCATCATGCCCTTCGACGCCGAGGCGACGCTGCCCGCCGGCTGGCAGGGCAAGACCCTGCTGCCGTGGGCCAACCGCATCGCCGGGTCCCGCTACGATTACGCGGGCACCGAGTTCCTCGTGGGCTGCAACGAGCCGGCCAGCGGCTCGGCCCTCCACGGCCTGGCCGGTTGGATGGATTGGCAGGTCGCTGATGACGACCCCTCCGGCCCCGACGACGGCGCCCCCCGCCGCCGGGTCGTCCTGGAGCTGAGCCTGCTGGCCTCCTACGGCTACCCCTGGAGCCTGGAGGCCAGTGCCTGCTTCGAGCTCGACGCCGAGCGCGGGCTGAGCGTCACGGTGACTGCCACCAACGTCGGTGCGGCCCGGCCCGCCCCGCCGGTGCCCGGTGCGCCGGAGGTCGAGGGTGAGCCCGCCCCCGCTCCCTACGGCGTGTCCTGCCACCCCTACCTGACGCGCTCGGTGCCCCTGGACGACTGCGTCCTGACGATCCCGGCTGCCGAGGTCCTCGACGTCGACGAGCACATGGCGCCCACGCGCCGGCGCAGCGTGGAGGGCACCGACTGGGACTGGCGGGGCGGTCGGCTCGTCGGGGCCATCCAGACGGATAACGCCTACACCGCCCTGCCCGGGGGCACCTGGGAGGTGAGCCTGCGCGGCGGGCAGGGCAACCGCGCCGTCGTCATGAGCTCGGACGTCCCCTGGGTGCAGGCCTACACCGCCGATGAGCTCTCCCGGCCCGGCGTGGCCATTGAGCCCATGACCTGCCCGCCCAACGCCTTCAACAGCGGGGAGGACCTCATCGCCCTGGCAGTGGGGCAGTCCCACTCCTTCACCTACCGCCTCTACGAGCAGGACTGAGCACGCAAGCGTTCTGGGCCGAGGACGCCTTGTCTCTCCTCACGTCTGAGGCGCTCGCTCAGGTGGGAGCGCGGGGCCGGGACGGTTGTCCCGGAGCTGACGGCGGGCCGAAGGGGTCTGGTGGGGTTGGGGGTGTCCATGGTGCTGACATCAACCCCGCGCCGCCGCCGCACGCCGAGGAGAAATCGCAGTATTCCAACGATCTCCGCTGGGCGCGTCGACGTCGGGCTCGTTAATGTCAGCGCTGTGGACACTGGGCTGCCGGCGCGGGGCCTTGGCGGTCGTGCCGAACGCTCTCACCCCGATGCTGGCTTCACCTTCCCCAGCCAGACCTCTTCCGACTCCCGTCCGGGGGCCGGTGGCGCCGACGCACACCGGCTCCGGCCTGCACCCGCCCTGAGCCGGTCTACTCCACGAGGGTCGGGATCTACTGGTCGGGGGTTGTGCGTACTGCACGAAGGCCCCACCTACCTGGAGTGCCCCCGACCCTCCTCCAGTGGATCCCGACCCTCGTGCAGTACAGGCCGGGCGCCAGTCCAGCGACTGTGAGCAGCCGAACCAGCCCGGCCAGCACGGTGAGCAACGGTCATCGGGCCCGCCGCGCCGGTGTCGTGAGGTGTCATGGCCCCGAGGCTCTCGGAGACCATGAGACAACACAGCGGCCTGCCGGGCCCGCAACGGCCCTGCAGGCGCTGAGAACGCAGGTGGGTGTCGTCGAGGCGGAATGCTCGACGACGCCCACCGCGTGTCAGAGTGGTGAACCGGCGCTCAACTCAGGCGCACCGGCTGCCCGGAGTGGGCCGACTCCGTGGCGGCCTCGGCCAGGCGCAGAGCCGCGATGGCGTCCCCGATACCGGTGGGAGGCGTGGTGCCGGCCTCGACGGCCTCGATGAAGGCGCTCAGCTCGATGCGGTAGGCGTCGGCGTAGCGCTCCAGGAAGAAGTCGAGGTAGGGCTCCTGGGCGTCGGTGACCTCGCTGTTGGACAGGCGCACCGTGGTGGCGCGGATGTTCTCGGCGAACAGGGCGCCCTCGCGGCCCGAGGCCTCGAGGCGCTGGTCGTAGCCGGAGGAGCAGTGACGGTTGTTGATGATCGTGGCCACGGCGCCCGAGGCGGCCTTGAGGGTGACGACGGCGGCGTCGAAGTCGCCGGTGTCCTTCAGGGCCGGGTCGAGGTTCTGCCCGGCGGCGTAGACCTCCTCGATCTCACCCAGGAAGAAGCGGGCGGTGTCGAAGTCGTGAATGGTCATGTCGCGGAAGATGCCGCCGGAGACCTTGATGTACTCCGCAGGCGGGGCCGCCGGGTCGCGGCTGATAATGGTCAGCTGCTCGATGTCACCGATCTTGCCGGCCTCGACCGCGGCGCGGGCGGCAGCGAAGCTGGGGTCGAAACGGCGGTTGAAGCCGAACATGACGGGGACCTTGACGGCGTCGAGCTCGGCCTGGGCGGCCTCGACGTCCTTCATGTCCAGGGCGATCGGCTTCTCGCACAGCACCGCCTTGCCCGCCTTGGCGGCGGCCAGCAGGTGGGGGATGTGCAGCGGCGTGGGGGAGCCGACGATGACGGCGTCGATCTCGGGGTCGGCGAAGACCTCCTCGGCGTCCTTGCAGGACCGGGCGCCGTAGGTGGCGGCGAGCTTCTCGGCCGCGTCCTCGAAGGGGTCGCAGACCAGGGCGAGCTCGGCCTGGGGGTGGGCGGCGATGGTCTTGGCGTGGACGTGGCCGATGCGGCCGGCGCCGATGACGGCGATGGAGAGCATCCTTGCTCCTTCTGCGTGTGAGTGGGGGTGTGAATCGGTGTCTGAACTGCGGAAAGTGGTGGGGTGGGCGGCTCGACAACGCGGAACGTGTAGACGTGTCCGAACATGCCGTGGACCCGCCCGGCGGCGGGTGCCGCCGCGGGCGTCCGGGCCCCCACCGGGACCCGGACGGGCCTGAGCGGAGCCGATCAGGGCTGGGGCATGATGACGTCGCGCACCAGGGCGTCCAGGTCGGCGTCGGCCTGGAGGAAGCCGCGCAGGGTGCGGCGGGTCGCACCGAAGGTGTCGAACTCCTCGGGCGTCATGCCATCGGGCTCGTAGGCGCGTACGAACTCCGGGATCGACAGGAGCGTCTCCATGATCTCAGGGGCCACGGGCTCGTTGATGCGCTCGACGACCTTGTAGCCGGAGTCGTTGATGAGCTTCTGCCAGGCGAAGGGCGGGGAGACGACCAGGTCGCCGCCGACCAGCTCGGACCACTGCAGCACGTTGCGGAAGGCGGCCGACAGCACGCGGGCGCGCAGGCCGCGGGCCTGGAACTCCTGGTAGGCGCGCTTGAGGGCGGCCACGCCACCCCACTCCAGGTGGCCGGGGTCGATGAAGAGCTTGTCCCGCTTGGCCACGATCTTGAGCCAGTCGTCCAGGCGGCCGCCCATGAGGGTGACGACCGGGCCCATGGTGGAGACGTCCTTGCCCTCGGCCTCGCGGCGCTTGAGACCGCGCTCGATGGCCTCACCGGTGGCCACGGCCTGGGGCACGGAGAAGGAGACGGTGACGTTGACCGACACGCCCCGGTAGGTGGCGTCCTCAATGGCCTTGACGCCCACCGAGGTGGCGGGGATCTTGACGATGATGTTCTTGGCCAGGTTGGAGAACTCCTCGGCCTGGTCGGCCAGGGCCTTGGCGCTGCGGACCAGGCGCGGGTCGGTCTGCATCGACAGGCGGCCGTTGCGCCCCTTGTGCTCCTCGAAGATGGGCTCGAGCAGCTTGGCGGCCTCGACGCTCATCTCTCGCACGACCTGCCAGCCAATCTCGGACTCGGTGGCCTCGGGCATCTCCTCAGCCAGCTCGGCGATGCGGGGGAGCCACACGTCCTTGCGCTGGTTGATGCAGGTGTAGGCGATGGTGGGGTTGCAGGTGGCGCCCACACCGCCGAAGGAGATGGACTGACGCAGCTCGTCGGGGTCGGCCGAGTCGTTCCACAGTGCGGTGGGCGTGTTACGGGCGGCGTCGAGGAGGGGGCCGGGGGTGTAGTCGATGCTCATCGGTTCTGTGCTCTCTTTCGGGTTCATCCGCGCAGGCGTCCTTGCAGCCGCGGTCCGGTAGCCCCTATTGAAGTGTGCTCGACGGCATCTGTCAATAAAATGTCAGGACAAAGATTCCTGGGAACGGTGGTGACCCCGTGCCGGGGCGAGGGCTAGCTGGAGAACAGCGAGGTCTCGAAGGTGTAGCGCGAGGCGCGGTAGATGTGCTGCCCGTACTCGATGACGCGGCCCGACTGGTCGTAGGTGATACGGGTGGCGGTCATGAGGGCGGCGCGGCGTCGCTCGTGGAGGAGCTCGGCCTCGCGGGCGGTGGCGTTGCGGGCCCCGATGGTCTGCTTGGCCGTGGTGGGGACGGCGTCCTGGGCGCGCAGCAGGTCGTAAAGGCCCCCGGACTCCAGCTCCTCGCGGGTGGGGGCGATGGTCGCCGGCATGAGGTTGGACAGCACTGCGATCGGCTCGCCGTCGGCACAGCGAATGCGGGTGCAGGTCACGACAGCGGTGCCCTCCTCGACCTCGAGGTGCTCGGCGTCGTCGGCGTCGGCCTCGTGCTCGACGTAGTCCAGCACGCTCGTGGAGGTCGTGTGGCCGGCCGCGGACAGGTCCGACAGCAGGCTGGTCAGCTGCATCGGTCGGTGGACGTGCATGGGCGAGACGATCGTGCCCACGCCCCGACGGCGCTTGACCAGGCCGCGGTCCACCAGGTACTGAAGGGCCTGGCGTGCCGTGGGGCGGGAGACCTTCAGTCGCTTGGCCATCGAGAGCTCGTCCTCCAGGCGGCTGCCGGCAGGCAGTGTGCCGTCAAGGATGAGTGCGGCCAGCGGCTCGGAAATTTGCGTGTGCAGCGGCGTCTTGGAATCGCGGTCGATCGTGATGTCGAGGGCGAAAGGGGCTGGTGAATCGGGCATGAGGTGAGCCTGTGTCGGACGTGATAATGCCTTGAGCATACGGATGCTGTGTGCCGATGTCACGTACTGTCGTCATCCTGGCGCCGATCTGCGGAGGGGTGGGCCCTCAAATGTTCTGACAAATGCTTGACCTGGAGCGGTCCTGTGGGGCAGGCTTCGCAGTGACGTCCGACGCAGACCGCACTCCCGCAGGCCTGCAGGCCCCAAGGATGTGGAGACGCGATCACCGTGACGACAGCAACGACAGCAACGATGGCAACGACTAAGACGTCTGAGGCGGTTGCGCCCGAGAGCCTGCCCGCAGACGCCGGAGACACCGATCGGCTCGACGTGCTCACCATCGGGCGCTGCGGCATCGACATCTACCCCCTCCAGGTCGGCGTCGGGCTGGAGGACGTGGAGAGCTTCGGCAAGTTCCTGGGCGGCAGCCCCACCAACGTGGCCGTCGCCGCCGCCCGCTACGGGCACCGCTCCGCCGTCGTCACCGGCGTGGGCAACGACCCCTTCGGGCGCTTCGTGCACACCGAGATGCGCCGCCTGGGGGTCGACGACCGCCACGTCGTGACCAAGGCCGCCTACAACACCCCGGTCACCTTCTGCGAGATCTTCCCGCCGGACAACTTCCCCCTCTACTTCTACCGCGAGCCCTCGGCCCCCGACCTGGAGCTGACCTGGGAGGGCCTGCCGCTGGAGGCCATTCGCGACGCCTCCATCTTCTGGATCTCGGTGACCGGACTGAGCAAGGAGCCCTCGCGCTCGGCCCACCACGCCGCCCTGGGCACCCGCGACCGGCGGCGCTTCACGATCGCCGACCTCGACTACCGCCCCATGTTCTGGAAGGACAAGGAGACGGCCCACCGGGAGGTCGCCAAGATCCTGCCCAAGGTCACCGTCGCCATCGGCAACCGGGAGGAGTGCGAGGTCGCCGTCGGCGAGCGCGACCCCGAGCGGGCCGCCGACGCCCTCCTGGAGACCGGCGTCGAGCTGGCCATCGTCAAGCAGGGCCTGGAGGGGACGCTGGCCAAGACCCGCACCGAACGGGTGGAGATGCCCGTGACCTCGGTGGAGACGAAGAACGGCCTGGGAGCCGGGGACGCCTTCGGCGGGGCCATCTGCCATGGCCTGCTGTCGGGCTGGTCCCTGGAGAAGACCATCTTCGCCGCCTCCACCGCAGGAGCGATCGTCTCCTCGCGACTGGAGTGCTCCACCGCCATGCCCACCGAGCCCGAGCTGCTCGAGCTCATGCGTGCCCGCCGCGACGAGGTCGCTCCGGGGCTGACGGACCTGTGAGGAGCCCCCGATGAGCGCAACACCCACCTCTGCCGCCTCCACCTCAGGGCCGCGGCCGCTGACCGACGCCGTCACCGAGATCCGAGCCACTAACCCCGGCCGTATCCGTCAAGCCCTGGCCCAGCGTCCCCGCGCCGACCTGGCCGGGGCCGGGCGCCTCATGGTCATCGCCTGCGACCACCCGGCCCGTGGAGCCCTGGGAGCGGGGGCGAGGCCACTGGCGATGGCCGACCGCGAGGACCTCCTCCAGCGCTGTATGACGGCCCTGTCCCGCTCCGGCGTCAACGGGTTCCTGGGAACCGCCGAGATCATCGAGGACCTGACCCTCCTGGGCGCCCTGGACGGCAAGTTCGTGTGGGGCTCCATGAACCGGGTCGGCCTCCAGGGGGCCTCCTTCGAGATGGACGACCGCTTCGGCGCCTACGACGCCCTGGGCATCGAGGCCTCCCACCTCGACGGCGGCAAGATGCTCACCCGCATCAACTACGCCGACCCCGCCAGCGCTACCACCCTCGAGGCCAGCGCCAAGGCCATCGACTCCCTGTCCCAGCGTGGCCTGAACGCGATGATCGAGCCCTTCATCTCACGGTGGGAGGATGGCCGGATCGTCAACGACCTCAGCGAGGAGGCCGTCATCCGCTCGATCTGCATCGCCCAGGCGCTGGGGCGCAGTTCGGCGCACACCTGGCTCAAGCTGCCCTGCGTCAGCGATCCCGCCTCGATGCGACGCGTCATGGCCTCCACCTCCCTGCCCAGCCTCATCCTGGGCGGCGAGGTCTCCACCGACCCCGAGGCCACCCGCGCCTCCTGGGCGGCGGCCCTGGAGCTGCCCAATGTCAGGGGACTGGTCGTGGGCCGCTCCCTGCTCTACCCGGGCAATGACGACGTTGAGGCCGCCGTCGACGCCGCCGTCGCCCTGCTGTGAGCACCTGATACGCCCGCAAGCGAACCGACCGCCCCGGCCCGCAACCGCCGTCAATCGGCCCCGGCCGGGCCACCCCATACGAGACAATCCCCACGAGTACCACCAGGAGCTGAAGGAGCATCACCATGGGCCACACCGACCGCACCGCCCCGTCCGAGGCGTCGGACCAGTCCCGCTACGTCATCCGCGCCGGCGAGCTCGCCCACGACAGCTACGAGCTGGACCTCACCCCGGAGCGGGCCGGCTGGGAGTGGTCCTCCCTGCGAGTGGTGGAGCTCGCCCCCGGGAAGCCCCTGACCGTGCCCGCCGGCGAGCACGAGTACCTCGTCCTGCCCCTGTCGGGGGGCTGCACCGTCCAGGCCGGCGGTGAGCGCTTCGAGGTGGCCGGACGCGAGTCGATCTTCACTGACATCACCGACTACGTCTACGTCCCCCGCCGCACCGAGGTGACCCTCACCAGCGCCGACGGCGCCCGCATCGCCCTGCCCGGGGCCAAGGCCACCACCGACAAGCCGCTGCGCTACTGCCCGCGCTCCGAGGTCGGAACCGGTCTGCGGGGGGCCGGCCCCTCCTCGCGCCAGGTCAACAACTACGCCCTGGGCAACGACGTCGAGACCTCCCACCTGCTGGCCTGCGAGGTCCTGACCCCCGGAGGCAACTGGTCCTCCTACCCGCCCCACAAGCACGACGAGCACACCGAGG
This sequence comes from Actinomyces sp. HMSC075C01, assembly GCF_001812965.1. Taxonomy (NCBI): domain Bacteria; kingdom Bacillati; phylum Actinomycetota; class Actinomycetes; order Actinomycetales; family Actinomycetaceae; genus Actinomyces; species Actinomyces sp. HMSC075C01. The sequence goes on along the minus strand of NZ_KV811010.1, from coordinate 54,533 downwards.
TCGAGCGGGTCCTGGAGGAGATCTACTACTACCAGGTCCGCGCCGGTGAGGGCGACGCCGAGGGCTTCGCGCTCCAGCGCATCTACCCCTCGCCCGGCCACGACATCGACGTGTGCACCGAGGTGCGCGGCGGCGACGTCGTCGTCATGCCATACGGCTACCACGGCCCCTCCGTGGCCGCCCCCGGCTACGACCTCTACTACCTCAACGTCATGGCCGGCCCCGCCGAGGACTCCGTGTGGCTCATGACCGACGACCCCCACCACACCTGGGTGCGCCAGACCTGGGAGGACCAGGAGGTCGACCCGCGCCTGCCCATGACCCCCATGAACGACTAGCCGATCCGCCTTTCGACCGCCCCACCACCTGAGAAGAGCAGAGAAGAACCACGATGAGCAACGAAGCCTACGCCGGCACGATCCGCCTGACGGTCGCCCAGGCCACCATCCGTTTCCTGTCCAACCAGTACTCCGAGCGCGACGGCGTCGAGCAGCGCCTCATCGCCGGGGCCTTCGGGATCTTCGGCCACGGCAACGTGGCCGGCATCGGCCAGGCCCTCCTGCAGAACGAGATCGCCCGCGCCGACGGCGAGCAGGAGATGCCCTACATCATGCCCCGCAACGAGCAGGGGCAGGTGCACGCGGCCGCCGCCTTCGCCAAGACCACCAACCGCCTCCAGACCTACATGTGCACGGCCTCCATCGGCCCGGGCTCCCTCAACATGGTCACCGGGGCCGCCCTGGCCACCACCAACCGCCTGCCGGTGCTGCTCTTCCCCTCCGACCAGTTCGCCACCCGCGTCCCCGACCCCGTGCTCCAGCAGCTGGAGGACCCCACCAGCCTGGACGTCTCGGTCAACGACGCCTTCCGGCCCGTCTCGCGCTTCTTCGACCGCATCAACCGGCCCGAGCAGCTCATCCCCTCGCTGCTCAACGCCATGCGCGTACTCACCGACCCCGCCGAGACCGGCGCGGTCACCATCGCCATGCCCCAGGACGTCCAGGCCGAGGTCTTCGACTGGCCCGTGGAGCTGTTCGGCAAGCGCGTGTGGCACGTGCGCCGCCCGGTGCCCGAGCCCGCCGCCCTTCAGCGCGCCGTCGCCCTCATCAAGGCCGCCAAGCGGCCCCTCATCATCGCCGGCGGCGGCACCATCTACGCCGGCGCCAGCGAGGAGCTGCGCGCCCTGGCCACCGCCACCGGCATCCCGGTGGGCGACACCCAGGCCGGCAAGGGCGCCATCAACTTCGACCACCCCAGCGCCGTGGGCGGCGTGGGCTCCACCGGCTGCGACTCCGGCAACCACATCGCCGACAAGGCCGACCTCATCATCGGCGTGGGCACCCGCTACTCCGACTTCACCACGGCCTCCAAGACCCAGTTCAAGAACCCCGACGTGAAGTTCGTGAACATCAACGTCACCCCCTTCGACGCCGCCAAGGAGAGCGCCGAGATGGTGGTGGCCGACGCCCGCGAGGCCCTGGCCGCCCTGACCGAGGCGCTCGCGGACTACCACGTCGAGGCGGCCTACTCCGAGGAGATCACCGCGGAGAAGGAGGCCTGGCTCAAGGCCACCGAGCGCTGCTACCACCTGGACCACGGGCCCCTGCCCGCCCAGACCGAGGTCTTCGGCGCCCTCAACGAGCTCATGGGGGAGGAGGACGTGGTCATCAACGCCGCCGGCTCCATGCCCGGTGACCTCCAGGCCCTGTGGCAGGCCCGCAGTCCGCTGCAGTACCACGTGGAGTACGCCTTCTCCTGCATGGGCTACGAGGTGCCCGCCGCCATGGGTGTCAAGCTCGCCCGCCCCGAGGCTGAGGTGGTCGCCATCGTGGGTGACGGCACCTACCAGATGCTCCCCATGGAGCTGGCCACCGTGGTCCAGGAGAACATCAAGGTCATCTACGTCCTGCTGCAGAACTACGGCTTCTGCTCCATCGGTGCCCTCTCGGAGTCCCACGGCTCCCAGCGCTTCGGCACCAAGTACCGCAGGCGCGGCGAGGGCAGCCACCTGGCCGACGAGCAGGTCATCGACGGCGTCGACATCGCCGCCAACGCCCGCTCCTGGGGTCTGGACGTCCTCGAGGTCCACACCATCGCCGAGTTCAAGGAGGCTTACCGCCAGGCCGAGGCCTCCGACCGTCCCACGATGATCCACATCGAGACCGACCTCTACGGCCCCAACCCGCCTGGGTCGAGTTGGTGGGACGTGCCGGTCTCGGGTGTCTCCGAGCTGGAGTCCACGCAGCGCGCCTACGAGGAGTACCTGCGTGACCGCAAGCCTCAGCGTCACTACCTGTAAGGCCACTACCTGGAGGGATCGCAGGTAGGCCGCGGTCAACGGCGCGCTCCCCTCCGGGGCGGGCGCCCCTTGACCACGGCCCAGCGGGACGCCAGGATCACGATGTGGTCAACGCCCCCATTATGTTCTGACAAAATCGCACCGTTGGCCGTCTAGGACGTTAGGCTGGGGGCACATGCAAGGCGCTGGGCGCCCGGCCGGTCCGTCGCTGAGACCTTGGTCTAAGTCCGGCCCTACCCACCCCATAGGCGGGGCGGGTCCGCGAAACCGACAATCAGGAGTCGATAACGATGAGAACCATTGCGCACTGGGTTGACGGAAAGTACTACGAGGGAAACCCGATCGGCCGCTTCGCCGTCGAGAACCCGGGAACCGGTGAGGTCGAGGCCGAGCTGCTCCAGGCCTCCGACGCCGACCTCGACCACGCCGTCGAGGTGGCCCGCCGCGCCCAGAAGGAGTGGGCGAAGGTCTCGCTGGCCAAGCGCACCGCCATCATGTTCCGCATGCGCCAGCTGGTCCTGGACCACTCCGACGAGATGGCCAAGATGATCGTGGCCGAGCACGGCAAGAACTACTCCGACGCCATCGGTGAGATCCAGCGCGGGCGCGAGACCCTCGACTTCGCCACAGCCATCAACCTGGCCCTCAAGGGCGAGCACTCCTTCGACATCTCCACCGGCGTGGACATCCACACCCTGCGCCAGCCGGTCGGCGTCGTCGCCGGCATCTGCCCCTTCAACTTCCCGGCCATGGTGCCCATGTGGATGCACCCCATCGCCATCGCCACCGGCAACGCCTTCATCCTCAAGCCGGCCTCGGCCACGCCGTCGGCGGCACTGCTGACGGCCGAGCTCTACAAGGAGGCCGGCCTGCCCGACGGCGTCTTCAACGTCGTCTCCGGCAACCGCACCATGGTCTCCAAGGTCCTTGAGCACCCCGGCATCGACGCGATCTCCTTCGTGGGCTCCACCCCGGTGGCCCACATCGTCCAGAACACCGGCATCACCCACGGCAAGCGCGTCCAGGCCCTGGGCGGGGCGAACAACCACGCCATCGTCATGCCCGACTCCGACCTGGACTTCGCCGCCCAGCACATCTCCGCTGCCGCCTTCGGGGCCGCCGGCGAGCGCTGCATGGCCCTGCCCGTCGTCGTGGCCGTGGGCGGCTGCGGACCGGACCTGGCCCGCCGCGTCAAGGCCCACGCCGAGAAGATCAAGGTCGGCTACGGCATGGACGAGGGTGTTGAGATGGGTCCGGTCATCGACGCCAAGTCCAAGGAGTTCATCACCGGACTCATCGACGACGCCGAGGCCAAGGGCGCCGAGGTCGTCCTCGACGGCCGCTCCCTGGTCATCCCCGGACACGAGAAGGGCCACTTCCTCGGCCCGACCATCGTCGACAACGTCCCCCTGGAGTCCTCGCTCTACACCGAGGAGGTCTTCGGGCCGGTGCTCGCCATCGTCCACGCCGACACCTATGAGGAGGCCATCAAGCAGGTCAATTCCTCGCCCTTCGGCAACGGCGCGGCCATCTTCACCAACGACGGCGGCGTGGCCCGTCGCTTCGAGCTCGACGTCGAGGCCGGCATGGTGGGCATCAATGTGCCGATCCCAACACCGGTGGCCTACTACTCCTTCGGCGGATGGAAGGAGTCGCTCCTGGGCGACACCCACATCCACGGCCCCGAGGGCGTGCGGTTCTACACCCGCGCCAAGGCCGTGACCACCCGCTGGCCCTCGGAGAAGACCTACGCCGCCACCATGTCCTTCCAGCGCGAGGAGTAGGCCTGGCGGCTCCGCCGCCCATCGCTGCGGACGCACCGTAGACCTCAAGGACGGATCCTTCAGGATGAGTTCGCGAGCCCTATGGTGCGTCCGTGCCTTGATGGGGTAAGGAGCGCCCTACTTCCAGAGCCCTGTCACCGGGTGCCGGCGGAGCGTGGACGCCTGCTGGGGGCCTTGAGGCTGCTGCGTGCTCGCAGGCGTTCAGGTGGTGTCATCGGGAGAGTGGTGACTGAAGTCGCCCGCCATATTCGTCCTGGTGGGCCTGCGCCTCATCCCCGCGGATGATGACTTTTCGGTGGCAGAACAGCATATTCCCGGGGTGTCGTCCAAGGGTCTGAAAATGCCTGACGTCACCACTTCCCCAGAGGCTATTGTCATGACATTATGTGTATGTCGACGTGGATGTCGGTGCCGCCCCTGCGCTGCGGGGCGGTGACCGGCGGACCGGACAACCGCTCCACCCAGCAGCGCTCTCTTTCGCCTCCGCCAACGATGGCGGACGACCCAAGGAGTTCCTTCATGTCCACATCGCCCACTTCTGCGGCGCAGTACACGCCGGAGAGGATCCAGGAGCTGGTTGACCAGACCCCCGCGTCGGGTCCGAAGCGCTCGCTGGGACTCATCGCCCTGGTCGCCACCCTCGGCTCGCTGCTCTTCGGCTATGACACCGGAGTGATCTCGGCCGCGCTGCCGTACATGTATCTGCCGCACGACGCCAGTGGCCTTCAGATCAACTCACTGGAGGAGGGTCTCGTAGGGACCTTCCTGTGCCTGGGTGCCGCGCTGGGGGCCTCAGTCGGCGGCAAGCTCTCCGACAAGTACGGGCGTCGTCACAACATCACGCTCCTGGCAGCGGTCTTCTTCTTCGGCGCGCTGGGGTGCACCTTCTCCCCGAACATCTGGGTCCTCTATTTCTTCCGCATCGTCCTGGGCTTCGCCGTCGGTGGCGCCTCGGCGACGGTTCCGGTCTTCCTCGGTGAGACGGCTCCCAAGCGCATCCGTGGAACGCTCGTGGCCGTGGACCAGATGATGATCGTCTTCGGTCAGTTCCTCGCCTTCTCGATGAACGCGGTCCTGACCCAGATCCACGGCGGACCGGAGGTCACGGTCGCCAACGACGTCGTCAACAGCTCCGGTGAGGTTGTCGCCAAGGCTGGCGAGACCGTTTCCTGGGAGTCGGTCCAGCACCTGGCCAACGTCGTCGTCGAGTCCGGTAACGGCACGACCTGGCGCTACATGCTTGTGCTGGCCTCACTGCCGGCCATAGCGCTGTGGATCGGCATCCGCCTCATGCCGGAGTCCTCACGCTGGTACGTCGCCAACCTGCGCATCGCCGAGGCCATCGGCTCCCTCAAACGGGTGCGTGACGAGTCCAAGGATGGCTCCATCGCCGACGAGGTCGACGAGATGCTCGAGGTCCAGCGCAAGGAGGCCGGCCAGGAGAAGTGGGGCCTGGCGCAGATCATGGGCGTCAAGTGGACCCGGCACCTGCTCATCATCGGCATCATCCTGGGCCTGGCCGACCAGCTCACCGGCATCAACACGGCCATGTACTACACGCCCAAGGTGCTCTCCGCGGCCGGCCTGCCCATGAGCGACGCGATCTCCCTCAATGTCGTCTCCGGATTCATCTCCTTCGTGGGGTCGGCCGTGGGGCTGTGGCTGGTCACCAAGTTCGCCCGGCGGCACGTGGGCATCTACCAGGAGGCCAGCATCGTGGTCTCACTGGGTCTCCTGGCCGCGGTCTTCTTCTTCCTCATCCAGCCCTACCAGGACGCCGACGGCAACATCAAGGGTGCCCCCGCCTTCGCCCCTTACCTGGTGCTGCTCATCGTCTCCCTGTTCGTCTTCGCCAAGCAGTCCGGAACGGTCACCTGGGTCCTCGTGGCGGAGATCTTCCCCGCCAAGGTTCGCGGCACGGCCATGGGGCTGGCGGTCGGCGCTCTGTGGATCGCCAACGCGATCGTCGCCCTGGTCTTCCCCATCATGATGGAGAAGCTCGGGGGAGCGGGCACCTACCTCATCTTCTGCCTCATCAACGTGTTCTCCCTCGTCTTCTACATGAAGTACGTGCCCGAGACGAAGTACCACTCCCTGGAGGAGCTCGAGGAGCGCTTCGAGAAGGAGTACAGCTGAGGCCTTGGAGTGAGAGGCTGCGGCAGTGGCTGGTGGAGCCGAACCGAACGGATTGAATCGACTGTCAGGCTCTGACGCACTGTTGCAGTTCCCCTCCCGGCCTTTCCCTGATCAGGCAACTCCCCTTCCCAACTGAGCCCAACACATTTCTGCCGCCCATGACGTACACGGTGACCGGTCCATGAACCCGCATCCGCCGCGCAGCGCGCCACCCGCTCCGCTCCGCCTCAGCCTGTACGCCTGGGCGGCAGGCCTGTTCCTCGGCGCCCTGGAAGGGGTGCTGGCCATCGGGGTCGCCGGCGCGCGTGGCAGCGCTCTGCCCCTGGTCGGCGCCGTTGCTGCGGCGATGGTGCTGGGGACCGTCACCGGCCGCCCTCTTGCCCGGTACCTGGGGCGACGGCGAATGGGACTGCTCATGGGCGCTCTGGCAGTGCTGGGCGCCGGGGTCGCAGCCGGGCTCGGCGGCGTCGGCCTGATCGGGGCGGGCCTGGTGGGCCTAGCGGTGGGCGGGGTGCTCGTCGTGGCGCCACTGGTCTGCCACGAGCTCTCCCTGAGGGGGCACAAGCGACTCATGCCGCAGGCCATGGCCCTCGGCCCGGCCGGGGCCGGCGTCGTGGTTCTGGCGGCCTGGTGGAGTCCCTCGCGGCTCCTCATCGCCTGGGTGGTGGTCGCCGTCGCCTCGCTGGCGTACCTGGTCTGCGCCCTGCTCCTGCCCGAGAGCCCGGTCTGGATGGTGCGGCAGGGACGCGACGTCGAGGCCTTCGAGGCGCTGCGCCGCCTGCACGGGACCCTGGAGGCCTCCGTGGCCATCGACTGGACCCGCCTGGATGCGGAGATGATGGCCGAGCAGCAGGCCATGTCTCCCAGCGAGCTGCGGGTGCCCGAGGTGCGTGCCGCCGTGCTCACTGGCGCCGTCCTCATCATCGCCCAGGAGGCGCCCCTGGGGGCGGCGGCCCTGGTCCTCGCCCCGCTGATCGCCACCGATCTCGGGCTCGCACCCGCTGCGATCGCCATAAGCGCCGCGACCTGGATAGGGCTGGCACTCCTCGCCCTGGCGCTGGTGACCCGGGTCGAGCAGCTGCGCTTCCTGCGGGTGGTGCTGGGGGCGGTCGTCGCCGTCCTGGGGGCCACCTTCCTGGTGACCGGCATGACTCTCGGGGGCGTGGGCGGCGCCCGGACGATCATCGTCTCCCTGACGATCCTGGTCGCCAGCCAGTCGGTGCTGGTCCTGCCGGCCTGTCAGGGGGCGATCGACCCGCGGATCCCGCCCTGGCTGGTGGAGGCGCAGCGGCGCGCCTCGGCGACCGGAGGGGGCCTGGCGCGTGCCGGAGTCCTCCTGGCCTCACTGCTCATCGTGAGCTGCCTTGGGACCCGCGCCCTGTTCTGGGTGGTCTTCACGCTGTCGGTGCTCAGCGTCGCCGTCGTGCTCCTGCGCCTGCCGCGCGAGCTGAAAGTCTAGGGGTGTGCGAGCGCGGGGCGTCTCTGAGGGCAGCGTCAGCGCATCCGACTTCAGGCCTATGATTTGTCAGGACAAATATCGTATGGTGGGGGCGTGGCCTTGAGGAGGCCACTCGGCGGCCCGACGTCGTCGACACCTGACAGAGAGGCACCTGAGCATGACGAGCAATGAGGCGGTCCAGGCCTCACAGACAACCGTGTCCATCCCTGAGACCATGAAGGCCGCGGTCCTGCGGGACCACGAGGTCGGCCTGCAGATCGAGACCCTGCGCACCCCCCGGCCCAAGGCAGGCGAGGTCCTCATCAAGGTGGCCGCCTGCGGGCTGTGCCACTCCGACCTCCACGTCATCGGCGGCGCCATTGCCTTCCCTCTGCCGGCGGTGCTCGGCCACGAGGTCTCCGGCACCATCGTGGAGCTCGGCCCCGGCAACGAGCACACCGGCTTGACGGTCGGGCAGAAGGTGGCCGGCGGCTTCCTCATGCCCTGCGGCCAGTGCGACGCCTGCGCCTCGGGGCGCGACGAGCTGTGTGGCCCCTTCTTCGACCTCAACCGCCTCAAGGGTGTCCTCTACGACGGCACCACCCGCCTGGCGACCCTCGACGGCGAGCCGGTGGCCATGTACTCCATGGGCGGTCTGGCCGAGTATGCGGTCATCCCCTCCACCGCCGTGGCCCCCGTACCCGACACCATCGACATGGTGCCGGCGGCCATCCTGGGCTGCGCCGCCATGACCGGTTACGGGGCCGTGCGCCGCGGCGCCGACCTGCGCTACGGGGAGACCGTCGCCGTGGTCGCCACCGGCGGCGTGGGCACCAACATCGTCCAGATCGCCCGGGCCTTCGGCGCCAGCCAGGTCATCGCCATCGACGTCGATGACGACAAGCTCGCCCCCATGCTCGACTACGGGGCCACGGCCGTGGTCAACTCCGTCACCCAGGACGCCCGCGAGGAGGTCTTCCGGCTTACCGGCGGCAAGGGTGTGGACGTCTCCTTCGAGGCGCTGGGTATCCCCGCCACCTGGACCACCGCCCTGGACGTGCTGGCCGACGGTGGCCGCATGGTGCCGATCGGCCTGGGGGCCGGCGTGCAGACCGCCGGGGTGGAGATCAACCGTACGGTGCGCCGCTCGCAGTCGATCCTCGGCTCCTACGGGGCGCGCACCCGCCAGGACCTGCCGGCCGTCGTCGACCTGGCCGACAAGGGCGTCATCAACTACCGCGATGTCGTCTCGCGCCGTCTGCCCCTGGAGGAGGCCGGCGCCGGCTACACCGCGCTGCGCAACCGCGAGATCCAGGGGCGCGCCGTCGTCGACATGTCGCTGTGATCCCAGGCGGTCAGCCCCAGTTGTCGGGGCTTGACCGCGCCCCCTCATCCTCGCGCCTCCTGCTCGGGCCCTGCCGGCTTGAGCAGGAGGCGCAATGCTACTCCGAGCCGAGGTCGGACATGCTCCGTGTCCAAATCGGTGACAAAGGAGCCCGTGGTCCGATCGGACCGTCGACGGAACCGCGGAATCATGCGGTTTCTTATTGGCGCTGTGAGCCTGGGGCCCTCCTTTGTATCCGATTTGGACATCGTGGCCGCTTTTACATCGTTCGGGAGGGTGATGTCCGCTGCGGGGAGGGATGCGCCGGCAGTGAGTGGGGCCGGCACGAGAGTTGGTTCCGTCTGCGTTGCGGGGAGGGGTAGGTATGAGAAGAGGGGCGCCGCCTGTGCGGTGCCCCTCGGTGTGCCATGGCTGCGCGGGCTTCCTTGGCCGCGCAGCCTCGTTTTTTCTGTGCCCTTGCTGGGCTGGGTCCGGGTCCTGCGTTGCTTGTGGTGCGTGGTCCGGATCCGGTGGAGCTCCAGTGAGCTCGTTGGAATCGTCTACGCTCAGCGGGCCTCGAGGAGGTTGATGCCGGTGTAGATGCCCACGCCCATGGTGATCGCGGCCAGGACGGAGGAAGCGAACATGAGGGTCGGGATGCCGGTGACGGCGCCGACAACGGCCATGACCATGACGGCGACCATGACGGCGATCATGGCGACGGTGAAGGTGAGGCGGTTGGCGTCGGTCTGCGTGCCGGTGGTCGCCTGGGTAGCGGTGGTGGAAGCGGCGGTCTCGACGGTCTGGGTGGGGCGCTCGGTGGTGGTGGCGGTCATGTGAGTGTTCCTCTCGGTGCGTGTCGAGCAGGTCCGCCTGACCGTGAGTCGTGCGTCCCTGCACGACGGTGTGCAGCCCGTGGGCTGGACGGAGGTTTCTCCGTCACGTAGAACTCTAGGAAGCCGCCACCTAATTGTCTAGACAAAGGATCGTGACGTGTGTTGCGCCGATGGATCGTGGAACACAGGGCGTCGCGGGGAGAGGGGGGCGCATTTAGAGGGGCGTGTCCGAACGCGGCGTCATGGAGGGGATTCCCCGTCCTGGTAGGGCGTTGAGGATACCAACGTCACGCTGGTTTTGATACGGGAGCGCGACCTGTGCGGCAGGAGTGCGGCATCAACCGCTGGTCTAGTCATTCTGTGGTGGCGGGTAGCGCCGAGAGGCGGCGTCGTTGCCGGCCGGCAGGGCGGAAGGCGGCGGGATGCCGCCCCGGCTATTCTGTTCCGGTGACGACCAGCCAGACTTCTTCCAGCGCCGTCGGCCCCGTCCTCGTGGTGGACTTCGGCGCCCAGTACGCCCAGCTCATCGCCCGCCGCGTGCGCGAGGCCGGTGTCTACTCCGAGATCGTGCCCCACTCCATGGATGCTGCCGCCATGCTGGACAAGCAGCCGTCGGCCATCATCCTCTCCGGTGGCCCCTCCTCGGTCTACGCTGACGGCGCCCCTTCCGTTGACCCGGCCCTCTTCGACGCCGGAGTGCCGGTCCTGGGGATCTGCTACGGATTCCAGGCCATGGCTCAGGCTCTGGGCGGAACGGTCGGACGCACTGGCACCCGCGAGTACGGGCACACCCCCGCCCGCGTGGAGGAGGGCTCCTGCCTGTTCGACGGCACCCCGGACGACCAGGTGGTGTGGATGAGTCACGGTGACGCGGTCCAGGCCGCCCCCGAGGGCTTCACGGTCACCGCCTCCACCTCCCAAACTCCCGTGGCCGCCTTCGAGAACCCGGGCCGCCGCCTCTACGGGTTGCAGTGGCACCCCGAGGTCCTCCACTCCGAGCACGGGCAGGCGGCCCTGGTCAACTTCCTGCACAAGGAGGCGGGACTGCCGGCCACCTGGACGCCGGACAACATCATCGACGAGCAGGTGGCCCGTATCCGCGAGCAGGTGGGCGACGCCCACGTCATCTGCGGCCTGAGCGGGGGAGTGGATTCCTCCGTGGCCGCCGCCCTCGTCCACCGTGCCATCGGTGACCAGCTCACCTGCATCTTCGTCGACCACGGCCTGCTGCGCGCCGGCGAGCGCGAACAGGTCGAGCACGACTACGCCGAGGGCATGGGCATTCGCGTCATCACGGTTGACGAGACCGAGCGCTTCCTGAGCGCCCTGGCCGGCGTCACCGAGCCGGAGGCCAAGCGCAAGATCATCGGCCGGGAGTTCATCCGCTCCTTCGAGGCCGCCCAGCGCCGGGTCATCGAGGCCGTCGGGGCCGAGGGCGGCGAGATCCGCTTCCTGGTCCAGGGGACCCTGTATCCCGACGTCGTCGAGTCCGGTGGGGGAGAGGGTGCCGCTAACATCAAGAGCCACCACAACGTGGGCGGCCTGCCCGAGGACCTCGACTTCGAGCTCATCGAGCCGCTGCGCGAGCTCTTCAAGGACGAGGTTCGCGCCATCGGCCGCGAGCTGGGCGTGCCGGAGAAGATCGTCGCTCGTCAGCCCTTCCCTGGGCCGGGGCTGGGCATTCGCGTCATCGGCGAGGTGACGGCCGAGAACCTGCGTGTGCTGCGGGCCGCCGACGCCATCGCCCGTGAGGAGCTCACCGCCGCCGGGCTCGACGACGAGATCTGGCAGTGCCCGGTGGTGCTGCTGGCCGACGTGCGCTCCGTGGGGGTGCAGGGCGACGGGCGTACCTACGGTCACCCCATCGTTCTGCGGCCGGTCAGCAGCGAGGACGCCATGACCGCGGACTGGACCCGCCTGCCCTACGACGTCCTGGCGCGCATCTCCAACCGGATCACCAACTCCGTGCCGGAGGTCAACCGGGTGGTGCTCGACTGCACGAGCAAGCCCCCGGGCACCATCGAGTGGGAGTGACGGGCGAGTCGGAGCGATAGCCCGCCGCCTGCTGTGGGCCCCGCCGGTGCAATGCGCCGGCGGGGCCTTGCCGTGCCCGTGGGTGAGCGCGATCCGACGTGCCTGCCGGCCCTGGTGGGGCCGGGGCCGGCCGCAGGGTGGGGTGGTGGGCTGGGCCTGCGGATCGAGGACTGCGATTCTCGCCGAAGACGTACGTATCCTCCAGATCACTGGGATTTCCCCGCAGTAGTCTGGAAGAAAAGTCAGTCCCCGTGCAGGAAGGACGTCCCCGATCCGGTAAGGCGCTGTGCAACATGACCGTGGGGCCGGTTACCAGGTGGTGACCGGCCCCACGGTCGTGTTGGCGGGTGCTCCGCGCCCCTGCGTCCTACAGGGCCGAGCGGGCTCGGGCGCGCCCCACGGCCACGGCGACGGAGAAGACCGCGACGGCGAACAGGGCGCAGATGCCGCAGTCCACCAGCAGGGGCCCAATGACGGCGGCGGACATGGAGGTCGCCTCATACGCCCCGGAGATCGCTCGGTCCGCCCAGTAGCCGGGCGTGAGCCTCGCCGCCCGGGCGAGCGAGTCGGGCAACCACTCGATGGGCACCCACGCCCCACCCAGGAAGGACAGGGCCATGCCGCCGATGTTGGCGACCGCGTTGGCCGCGTGCTGTCCCAGACCGATCTGCCCCATGAGGAATCCGATCGAGACCGCCACGAGCGTGTAGCTGCCCACGGCCGCAGCGACCACCCCCAGAAGCGGAGCCGACGTCGCCACGCTGCCCAGGCCGAAGGCCGCCACTCCCAGCCCGAAGACCCATAGCCATCCGGCGAGCCCCACCACGAGGCACGCGCCCAGCAGCCCAAGGCTGCGGGAAGTGCCGCTGACCGGGGTGGCCTCGAGGCGGGCGCGCACCTCCCGGCGCCCCAGCGCCGCCATCAGTGTGGAGATCGTGACGACCGCGAAGGCCATGAGCGGGTAGAAGGAGAACCTGGCGTAGGTGACGAAGCTGTGAGACAGGGGCGTGGCGTCCGGGGTGATCCGTTTCGCGGGGGCGGAGTGGTTCATCGTCTCCTTGGCAAGTGCCACGGCCCGGACCGGGTCGTCCGTGGTGGTCGACAGGTAGTCGCTGACCTGCCCCACGTAGGAGTCGGCGCGCACATTCATAAGCGCGCCGGACGCCGACTCGTACCCGATGACCGTGTCCATGCGGGGCGGCTCGGTGCCCTCGCGAGCCGCCTGCTGCAGCCTCTGCCCGTAACCGGCGGGAATGATGAGGATGTAGCTGATGCGGTTCTGCGCGGTGGCGTCCTGGAGGGCCTGCCTGGAGTCCTCAAGCGGCTGAGCCTCGCCGACGGACTCGACATAGCCCTTGACCCCGCGGGAGATCGTGGAGCCGTCGCGGTCGATGACGGCCACACTCGCCGTGGCGGCCGTGACCTCATCGGAGCTGTCCTCGGACTTGGCCATCCCGGTGAACAGACCGAACAGGCTCAGCACCACCAGGTAGATGAGGATGTACAGCCGGTGAGCGGCCACAACTCTCACACATGTCTTAAAGGTGCTCATGGGTCATCCTCCTGGCGCGGATCAGGGCGATAGTCAGGAACAGGCACGTCATGCCCAGCAGGACTGCGCAGCTGCGGGCGAAGGGCGCCAGGGAGTCGTAGTACAGGAGCCCGTAGAAGCAGCGGGCCGTCTGCCACAGGGGATTAGCCTGCGCCAGCAGTGGTGCGTGCTCCTCAATAGAGCTGGCCAGGGACTGGGCCGCGGGCCCGTACATGCCGGTGAACAAGGACAGCAGGGCCGGGAAGCCGGAGACTATCCCGGTCTCCAGGCGACCCAGCGTCCCCAGGGCGGCTCCAGCTGCGCTCGCCATGAGGCTGCAGACCCCGATCGCCATGAGGCACAGCAGCACATGGGGCCCGAAGTCCACGCCCACGACCGAGGCCATGAAGGCGAAGGCGATGAGCAGGCAGGCGAACACGCACACCCAGGAGGCCGCGAGCGTGGCCGTCAGGACCTTCCACCGGGGCAGGCCCGCCAGGGTCTGCCTGGCGCCCACCGGTGAGACGGCCATGATTCCCTTCACGGCCACCATGGCCACGGTCGTTCCCATGCCGCAGGCGAAGGCCAGCAGCGCGAAGTAGTAGTGGGTCTCCGGCTTGACGGGGGAGGGCGTCACCGAGATCGAGTGGGTGAAGGACTGGTCGGTCTCCAGCGCGGCCAGCTTCTCGGGAGCCGCCCCCGCCTTGGCTAGGGCCTCGTACTCGGCCTGCCTCTGGGTGTAGGAGTCCATGACCACTCGCAGGACCCGAGTCGTCTCGGCCTCGTTGCCCTGCTGAGTCACGTGCAGCACGGGCTCGCTGCCCTCGACGGCGAGGTACCCGTTGGTCTCTCCCCGCTTCGCGGCGGTCTCGGCCTGCGCGACCGTGGAGTGGGTGACCTTCGTGATGAGGTGATGATCGGCGTCGTCGGCGGAGATGCGCTTCACGACGGCGTCCAGCCCCGGAGCTGTCCGGTAGGCCTCGTCCTGGACGACGCCGAAGTTCATGGGGGTGGCTTCGAAGGCTTTCTCCAGGTTGGAGAACATCGCCATGAAGATGAGGGACAGGACGACGGGGATGCCGAGTGTCCACACGAGCAGGACCCGGTCTCGCAGGAGCCTGAGTACTTGATACAGGAAGACGGTCAACATCTCAGGCCGCCTCGTCTCGTAGGGCCCGCCCGGTGATCTCCAGGAAGACGTCGTTGAGGGTCGGGGGCTCGGAGGTCACCCGGCCGCAGGTCGCCCCCGCGGCATCCAGTGCCCTCATGACATCGGTGAGGTTGTGAGCCCCGGGGGAGCACTCGATGAGCACCTCACCGTCCTGGTAGGCGGCCGTGCGCACATGCTCCAGGCGGCGCAGGCCCTCCAGGGCCTCCTCGCCCAGCGGGGCGGGGTCGACGACCTCCACTCGGATGCGCTCACCGGTGCCGATCATGGCCTTGAGCTCGTCGGAGGTGCCGGAGGCCACCTGACGGCCGCGGTCCATAATGACGATCCGGTCGCACAGCTGCTCCACCTCCTCCATGTAGTGGCTCGTGTAGATGACGGTGGCACCGCGCTCGTTGAGACGCTTGATGCCCTCGAGGATGGCGCCCCGGCTCTGCGGGTCGACGGCGACTGTGGGCTCATCGAGGAAGATGAGGTCGGGGCCGTGGGCGATGCCGCAGGCGATGTTGAGGCGGCGCAGCAGGCCGCCGGAGAGCTTCTTGGGCTTGAACCTCACGAACTTCTCCAGGCCGACGAAGGCGATCGCCTCGGCCACCAGGCGGCGCCTCTCGGCGCGGTCACGCACGTAGAGGGCGCAGAAGGCGTTGACGTTCTCCGCCACCGTGAGCTCATCGAAGACGGCGACATCCTGAGGCACCACGCCGATGCGACGCTTGAGACCGTAGGAGGTGGGCGTCATCGGCTCACCGAAGACGCGGATCGAGCCCTTGTCGTAGGTGAGCAGCTGAAGGATGCAGCTGATCGTCGTCGTCTTGCCCGAGCCGTTGGGGCCGAGCAGCCCCAGGACCTGGCCGCGCGGGATCGTCAGAGACAGTCCGTCCACCGCGACCAGCTCCCCATAGCGCTTGACCAGGGAGTCGACCTCCACCGCCAGGCCCGCCTCGTGGCTCTCATCCTCGCCGTCCATCTCGGCTCCTTCCTTTGTTCCGCCGGTGGTCTCCGGCTCATGGCATCCATGGTCGCGGGGCGCGGTGGCGGCCAGAAGTGCCTGGTGTCATGACTGCGGCCGGCCCCCATGACTTCTGTCATGAGATGCCGGAACGAGTTCCCTAACGGCATGCCGGGCCCACGAGCGCCGGCCACCGACCGATAATCGAGGGGTGAAGGTTCTGGCCGACAAAGGCGTGCTGCTGTGCGGTTGCCTCCTGCTGGTCCTGCTCGTGGGGCAGGTGAAGACGGCCGCCGTGATCTGGCTGATCGCGGCCGTGACCGTCGCCGGCCTGAGCATGACCGTCGATCAGCGACGGTGGGGCATCGCCGTCCCGGCTGCCTACCTCCTGGTGGGAGCCCTCTCGGTGGACTCCGTGGCTGGGGTTCCGCTGGTCGTCTACGCCCTGGCCCGCCTCGGCGCGCTCGGGACCCGGCACGAGCGAATGGCGGCCGTGGCCGTCTGCATCCCCTTCGCGGCCGTCATGGTCACGCGGGTTCGGGACATGCCCGTGCTGGCCCTGGCCCTGGTGTTCTGTGCGCTCGCGGCCCTCCTGGCGCTGCGCACCGTCCAGGAGGAGGTGGCGCGAAGGAGCCTGCACGTGGTGCGCGATGACCTGCGTGAGAAGGTCCTCACCCTTCAGGACACGAACGCCCGGCTGCTCCAGGCCCAGGACTACGAGCTGCGCGCCGCCGCCCTGGCCGAGCGCACCCGCATCGCCCGCGAGATCCACGACGGCGTCGGCCACCTCCTGACCCGCCTCCTGCTGCAGGTCAAGGCCCTCCAGGTCGTCCACCGCGAGGAGCCCGGCGTCGTCGCCGACCTCACTACCCTGGACGGTGGCCTGGATGAGGCCCTCGACTCCATGCGCCGCTCCGTCCACGCCCTGTCCGACGACGGTGAGGAGCTGGCCACCTCCCTCAACTTGCTGGGCTCGCGCTGCGGCATCGAGTCGGTACGTGTGGACTGCTCCACCGAGGCCGAGCCGCCGGCAGTGGTGGCGCGCTGCGTCGTCGCCGTGGTGCGCGAGGCCCTGACCAACGCCGCCCGCCACGGTGGGGCTCGCTCGGCCCGTGTGGCCGTCACCGACTACCCTGCGTTCTGGCAGGTCACGGTCGACAATGACGGCATCGTTCCCGCCGAGGGGGAGCCGGCCGCCGCTGGCCGCGGCGGCTCGGGCCTGGGCTTGCGCTCCATGACGGAGCGGGTCGAGGCCCTGGGTGGCCGGGTGCGCATCACCCCGCGGCCACGGTTCACGGTCTTCGTCACGATCCCCAAGGACGGACAAGGGAAAGAAGGAACATCATGAGGGTCCTCATCGTCGACGACGACGCGCTCGTCGCTCAGTCCCTGTCCACGATCCTGTCGGTTGAGGACGACGTCGACGTCGTCGGCCTGGGCCGCTCAGGGCCCGAGGCCACCGAGCGCTACCGGGAGCTGACCCCCGACATCCTCCTCATGGACATCCAGATGCCCGGCGGGGACGGGATCAGTGCGGCCGAGCGTATTCTGGCCGAGGACGCCGGGGCGCGCATCGTCTTCCTGACCACCTTCTCCGATGACGAGTACATCGTGCGGGCCCTCAAGATGGGGGCGCGCGGCTACCTCATCAAGCAGGACGTCGCCCAGGTCGCCCCGGCGCTGCGCTCCGTCATGGCCGGGGTCTGCGTCCTGGAGGGGGAGGTGCTCGAGCGCAGCACCACCATGGGGCTCGGCGGGCCCGCCGGAGGGCGGGAGCAGGCCGAGGAGGGCCCGGGAACGTCCGACAAGGACCTGCGGAGCACCGCCTTCGCGGCCCTGACCGACCGCGAGTACGAGGTCGTCGAGGCCGTGGCCGAAGGACTGGACAACGCCGAGGCCGCGGCGCGGCTGTTCATGAGTGAGGGCACGGTGCGCAACCACATCAGTGCGATCCTGGCCAAGCTCGGCCTGCGCAACCGCACCCAGGTCGCGGTCATGTACTACCGCTGCGCGCAGGCCGGGTGATCCTGGCGCAGCCGTACCCCAGCGTGACACATCGTGTTACCCTCGATGGGAGACGAGGAGGAAGCGATGTCGACCGCCATGGAGAATCTCAACGTCAAGATCGATGCCGAGGACAAGCGTCTGTTCGTTGAGCTTGCTCGCCAGATGGGAACGACTCCGTCCAATGCTGTACGCATGTTCGTCCGTGCGTTCAATGACTTCAGGGGTTTCCCTTTCGACACCTCACGTCCCTATGGCATGACTGCCGAAGCGCGACGGGCTTACGAGGAGGCCGATGCGGCGATCACCGCAGGAACGGCCAAGCGTTACCGGAGTGTAGCTGACCTGCGCGACGACCTGGGCCTGTGATGCTCCAGATCGTCATCTCGAACAAGTGCAAGAAGGACCTCAAGCGGGCTAAGAAGCGCGGTCTCGACCTGGATGAGTTCTTCGCCGTCGTCGACATGCTTCAGCGTCAAGAGGCGTTGCCCGCTCGCTACCGCGACCATGCGCTCACGGCGGACCGAGCAGGTTTGAGGGACTGCCACATCCGGCCCGACTGGGTGCTGATCTATGAGGTTCGAGAGGCGGAGCTCGTGTTGCTCCTGGTGGAAACTGGCAGTCATTCCGATCTTCGGATGTGAATGGCATCAACAATCCAATCGTGGCCAAGTGAGTGTTTGTGAAATCACGCGCAGATGGATCTGCTCCAGCTGGGAGCGGTGCCCGCTACTCGGGTGCACACCGCGTCTGACGACTCCAGACGCCTTCGATGACTCTGTTTGAGCGCGGTTGATGGTGGTAGTATTAATACGAGCGGTCGGTGTGGTCGCAATCTGCGAAAGTGGGAATCTGTGGGAGCGCTTGCTTTAATCCTGTTCGTTGTGGTGATTATTCCCATGCTGCTGTGGGGCATTATAGATCCTCGCGGCATGTGGGAGGCGACTTCCTCCTGGCAGTTCCGTGACCCTGAGGCTAATGAGCCGTCTGATAGTGCCTTCGCTATGCAGCGGTTCTCTGCCTTTGTCAGTCTTCTGGTGATAGTGGGAGCTTTCTTCTTTGTCATGTCGGCATCACACAGGAATGCGAGTGACCGCGCAACGGATGATGTCACTCCTCATGTGTACCCAAACATTTATTCGTCGAGTGACGGTGAGGATAGTGATGGATATGCCGAGACGACCGTGACTCCGTCTCCGGTTGATCCTTTCCCGTCATCTTCGATGACTGCCGTGGGATCTGGTGATCCGGTTGTCCTTTTCAAGCCGGTTCTCGAGGGTGCGGCTGGTGAGCAGAAATCGGACTCCTCGGTCAGCATCGGCGTCGACGCCTTCTATTACTCGTGGCTGCCCGGAGACCATCCGAGTGCCTTCGCCGCGGCAAGCGTCGTTGACTCCAAGGTCGCCTTGGGGACGCTCGATCCTGCCCAAGCGACCACGGCCAGTGGTGGAGAATCGGCACTGGGCGAGGGGTCTGCGATTATTGTCCGGATGACAAAGGCGGTGTGCGCCGTCACGTCGGTATCGGTCGAAGAGTATGAACAGGGCATTCAGATCGCTGTCTATGGGGTCACCGATCCGGCCCGCTGCGGGCAGACAACCGAGGGTGCTTATGTCGCCATCCCGCTCACCGATGAGCAGGTGGCGAAGGCGCGCAGCTACGAGGCTCCCGCCTACCATCCTCTGGACGACTCCGAGCTGAAGTACGGGTGGCAGAGCTCCTCCAAGGGGAAGTACAGCCCGACCATCTTCCAGGCTCGTAGCCGTGCCGAGCTCTCCGAGGTGTGGCAGTCAGAGGAGACAGACCGCCAGCTGACGCCTCATGTGCTTCTGCCTCGCAGTGCCGGCTAAAGAGTGCCGGCTGGTCGGGCGAGCTCGCCGGTGACGATGCGGACCAGATCGCGGCGTGCCCGGCGCCCCTCCGGGGTGGGGAACATCGGGTAGACGTGGTTGAGGTTCTCGCCGACGTGCAGCGTCGAGTCCACCCCGGCCTCCAGGAGCTTGGCGTGGAAGAGCGCATTGTCCGGCAGGAGGATCTCCCGGGTCCCCACGAAGGTCGTCACCTTCCTCAAACCCGACAGCTCGCCGTAGATGGGGGAGAGGTGCCAGTCGGTTACCGGGGTGCTGCCCGCCCAGGAACGGCCGATTTCGGCGAGGGGCTCGGGAGCCATGAGCGGGTCGGCGTCGACGTAGTCGGCGATATCCGGGTTGGTGTTGGTGATGTCGACCCACGGCGAGATGAGGGCGAGCTCGTCGGGCTGGGCGTCTCCGGCCTCGGCCAGGGACAGGGCGATAACCGCTGCCAGGCCCCCGCCCGCGCTGTCACCCATGAGGATGATCCGTTTCCCCGGGTTCTCCGCCACCGTGCGCCGATAGAGGTCCAGCACCAACCGGTGCGCCTCCTGCCAGGTGTGGTGGGGCGTCAGCGGGTAGAGCGGCATGACGACGTCGGCCCCCGCCCTGCGGGCGAGATGATCGACCAGGTGGGCGTGCGCCGAGTTGGCCGTTGAGATGTAGCCGCCACCGTGCAGGTAGACGATAACGGCCTTTGACGGCGTCCGCGGGCGGAGGTAGTAGACGGGCATGCCGGAGTCCTCGCGCCGCTCCAGGTCGTAGAAGAAGCGCCCCCAGGCCGGGAAGGTGACGGTGCGGGCAGGCTCGGGGCGGTCAGCCAGACGCGCGATCCGCTCGGTCATCGGAATGCGGGCCGCCAGTGTCTTGATCGGCCGGGTGCCGTACTCCGCCAGGCTCGCCGCGGCCGAGCGGCCATAGCGCCTGTGGGAGTACAGGCTGAAGGCCCCCACCGTCAGACCCACACTGGCCGCGCCGACGGCGATCCTGCTCCCGCTGACTCTCCTGGGTGCCTTCATGATTTCCTCCACTCCACAGAGCCCCGAGTGTGCTCTCCGACAACATCTCCGGATCCGGTGTCTGCTCCGTTATCGTAGGCATCAGAACGCCGCGATGATGGGGTGAATCCAGCTCGTTCACTCAGTGCGGAGGCCGGCACGTGGTTGAGCCGTCGGCATGACAACAGGAGACTGCGATATGGAAACCTACGAGATCGACCATCTTGCCGCCGTCTGTGCTCTCGCCCCCGAGTGCATGGTGCTGCTGCGTTCCGACGGTGCCTTCCCCTTGGCTGAGCCGGGCGAGATCGCCCTGTTCGGCTCCGGTGCGCGACACACCATCAAGGGCGGAACCGGCAGCGGAGACGTCAACTCCCGCCACGTCACCACCATCGAGGAGGGTCTGGAGGCGGGCGGCTTCACGATCGTCTCCCGGCCCTGGCTGGAGGCCTACGATCGTGTCCGAGCTCAGGCCCACGAGGACTTCGTCGCCGGTATCAGGGCCGAGGCCGCCGAGCGCGGCGTCCCCGCCATCATGGTCGGCATGGGCTCGGTCATGCCCGAGCCGGAGTACACGATCCCCCTCGATATCCCGGCCGGCACCGACCCGCACGTAGCCGTCTACGTCCTGTCCCGAACCTCCGGGGAAGGCAGCGACCGCACCCCCGAGGCCGGTGACCTCAGGCTCACCGACACCGAGATCCGCGACATCCTCGCCCTGAACGGGCGCTTCGAGCGGTTCCTCCTCGTGCTCAACGTGGGTGGTGTCGTCGACCTCAGCCCGCTCGATGACGTTGCCAACATCCTCCTGCTCTCCCAGCTCGGCGCGACCGTCGGTGACGCCTTCGCCGACGTCCTCCTGGGCAGGGCCTACCCCTCCGGCAAGCTCGCCACCACCTGGGCCGCCTGGGACGAGGACGACCAGATCGGCGACTTCGGCGACCCGGACGACACCCACTACCGCGAGGGCGTCTACGTCGGCTACCGCTTCTACGACTCGGTCGGCAAGGAGCCGCTCCTCCCCTTCGGATTCGGCCTGGGCTACACGACCTTCGACGTCCAGACCCGCCAGGTGAGCCTCGACGGCGCCCGCGTGAGCATCGACGTCGACGTCACCAACACCGGCGGTTACCCTGGCAAGGAGACCATCCAGGTCTACGCCAGTGTGCCGGCCGGACGCCTCGACCAGCCGCTCCAGGCGCTCGCAGGTTTCACCAAGACCGACGAGATCGCCCCCGGCGCCACGGCACGGATCACCGTCGACGTCGACCTGACCGACCTGGCCACCTACGACGAGGCCTCCCATGCCACGACCCTGGAGGCCGGGCGCTACCTGTTGCGGGCGGGAACCTCCAGCCGGCACCTCAGTCCCGTCGCCGTCGTCGAGCTCGCCCAGGACGCAACCGTGTGGCACCTGACCGGTGACCTGGGGGAGCCCGGCTTCACCGACTGGAGGCCCGAGGCGCCGATCCTCCTCGACATCCCGGCCGGCCTGCCGGTGCTCGCCGTCGACCCGGCCCACCTGCGCCGGCCGGACCACGCCGAGCCCAATGAGCAGGCAGTGCCGGAGGACGTCAGTGAGGCCCTCACCCTGGCCAGAGGGCTCTGCGACGACGAGCTCACCTACACCGTTCTGGGCGACTACCGCAGCGGTGAGGAGTCCGGCTCCATCGTCGGGGCCGCCTCCACCATTGTCATCGGCGCGGCGGGCCAGACCACCTCCCGGATCCCCGGCCTGCCCAGCATCATCATGGCCGACGGGCCCGCCGGCCTGCGCCTGGCCCCCACCTACGGGGTCGACGCCGAGGGCCCCTTCTCCCTGGGCGACTCCAGCCTGCCCGCCGCCTTCCTCGAGCTCATGGACGACGCCGGACGTGAGGCCCTCGGCATCGCCGACGAGCCAGACCCCCGCGAACCCGCCGAGATCCGCGAGCAGTACACCACCGCCATCCCCATCGGCACCGCGCTCGCCCAGTCCTGGAACCCTGCGCTGGTCGAGCGCCTCGGCGACGTCGTCGGGGTCGAGATGGAGCGCTTCGGCATCCACCTCTGGCTCGCCCCCGCCGTCAACCTGCACCGCAGCGTCCTGTGCGGACGCAACTTCGAGTACCTCTCCGAGGACCCGCTGCTGGCCGGACGCCTCGCCGCCGCCATCACCCGCGGGGTCCAGTCCCACCCGGGGCGGGGTGTGACCATCAAGCACCTGGCCTGCAACAACCAGGAGACCAACCGCCTCAACTCCAACAGCAGGGTCAGCCCCCGGGCCCTGCGCGACCTCTACCTGCGCGCCTTCGAGATCTGCGTGCGCCAGGCCCGGCCCGCCGCCGTCATGACCTCCTACAACCTCATCAACGGTGTCCACACATCCGAGTCGGCCCAGCTGCTCGAGGTGATCCTGCGCCGGGAGTGGGGCTTCGACGGACTGGTCATGACCGACTGGGTCGTTGACGGCATGACCCGCAGCGACATGAAGCACCCGCGTGCCACCGCGGCCGCCGCCATCAAGGCAGGCAACGAGCTCTTCATGCCCGGAGGCGAGACGGACCGGGAGGACCTCCTGGCGGCCCTGGAGCGGGGGAGCGCAGGGCGTGGCACGGGAGACCGGAGCGCGGCGGAAGACGGAGGTGCGGCCCTGACGCGCGACGAGCTCGAGAAACAGGCCGCCCGCGTTATCCGCGCGGCCTGGAGGATAGCCACGATCTCGACATCCTGATGCTCGTGCTGTAGAATTAATCGAAGGATTCAGCAGCGGGGGGTGTGATGCCGACGATCAAGCCAGTATCAGATCTGAGGAGCTACACCGACGTTCTCAAGGATGTTGCGGAGGGTGCGCCTGTTTTCCTCACCAAGAATGGTCATGGGAGGTACGTCCTTCTCGATATGAAGGACTATGACCGCATTAAGGCGGGTGGTCGTCTCCTCCGAGAGGTCGAGGCGGGTCGG